>VERS01000470.1 GCA_018882545.1 Mycobacterium sp. | reverse complement strand
GGAGTGTGCGGGCCGGGCTGGGCTGGCGCGACGGCGAGGACCTGATGTACCGGCATCTGCTGGACGGTTCCCGGGCAGCCAACCGGCTGGGTTGGCAGTGGACGGTCGGGGCGCTGACCGGCAAGGCCTACGGGTTTTCCCGGTGGCAGGTGCAGAAGCGGGCACCGGGGCTGTGCGCGACCTGCCCGCTCGATGACCAGTGTCCGATCGCCCAGTGGCCGGACACCCAGGAGCGTGACCCGCTGCCGATGCCCGATCCGCGGTTGCGGCGCGTCGATGACCCGGAGACGACGGCGGGGCCGGCCGCGACCCGGCAGTCGGGCGAGCCCGAACTCGTCTGGCTCACCGCGGAGAGCCTCGGTGACCGGGATCCGGCCGCTGCGGCACACCCGGACCTGCCGGTGGTCTTCGTCTTCGACGAACCCCTGTTACGGCGGCTGCGTCTGTCGGCGAACCGCCTGGTTTTCCTGGCCGAGTCCCTCGCCGACCTCGCGACCCGCCGGGAAGTGCAACTGTGGCGGGGTGACCCGGTCGCAGTGCTGCAGGGCCGGCGGCTGGCCGCCACCTTCGCCCCGGTGCCCGTTTTCCGGGCCAGGGCCGCCCGCCTCGATCTGGTCGCACTGCATCCCTGGCCGTGGCTGCGCCGGCCGGGCACCGGACCGGTCACCTCCTACACCGCGTGGCGAAGCGCGCGTCGATAGATTCATCAGGTGACGACACCCACCGTGCATGGCCCGGCCGCCGAGACGACCGCCCAGCGGATCGGCCGGATCACCCTCGGGGCCGCGATGACCTTCGCCGGCGTCGGGCATCTCACCTTCGCCCGGCAGGAGTTCGCCGCCCAGGTGCCCACCTGGATGCCGGTGCCCACCGACCTCATCGTGTTGGCCTCCGGAGTGGTCGAGATCGCCCTGGGCCTCGCGATGCTCCTGATGACCCACCGCCGCGCCGTCATCGGCCTGCTGCTGGCGGTGTTCTTCGTGGTGATCTTCCCCGGCAACATCGCCCAGTGGCTGCATCACCGGGATGCCTTCGGCCTCAACAGCGATCGCGCGCGTTTCCTGCGGCTGTTCTTCCAACCGGTGCTCATCGCCTGGGCGCTGTGGTGCACCGGGGCGTGGCGGCTGCTACGGCGGCGGGACGTCTGATGAGCCGGGTCGGCTGTGGCTAGTTTTTGACGACGCCCGCGGGCTGGTTGTCACGCCCGGATTCATCGACCTGCACTGCCACCCAGTCACTGCCCGGGGAACCGGATCCAGGCCTTCGGCGCTACCGGGCGATGCGGTCGCCCACCCGCGCAGCGCCGGCCCCGTCGCCCGGTTCTTCGCCCAGTACGTCACGGTCCGGGTCGCGGCGCAGCACCATGCCCTTGACGAAGGCCGCCTTGTCGGACCACAGTATCGGTTTCGGGAACGGCCGCTGCGGTTACGCTCCGGGGAATGGACACCACCGACCTCGCCGTCCTGCCTGTCTCGGTGCAACTCGTCGGCCGCCCCTCCGACGAGGCGACGCTGCTCGCCCTCGGCGCGCAGATCGAGGCGGCCCGGCCGTGGGCCGACCACCGGCCGCCGGTGTCATGACGTTCGACGTCGAGTCGTCCGGACTCCTCGATGGGCTTGACGGCGACGCGCGCGAGGAGCGCGCCGAGTTGATCAGTTGGCTTGTGCAACAGGGCTTCGGCGTCGAGGAGATTCGGTCGTCGTTCTCGCCCATGCTGCTGCCGGCGCGCCGAATTCTGGGCGACGACGGCAACTACGTCTCCACGCGGCAGACCAGTGAACAGACCGGTTTGGATGTCGACCAGCTGATCCGGTTCCAGCGTGCCGCCGGCATGCCGACGGTCGACGACCTGGACGCGCCGGTGTTCATGCAGCGGGACGCCGACACCGCGGTCCATGTCAAGCGCTTCCTGGATCTCGGCATCGACCCGGACCTGATGCTCAACATCGTTCGGGTGCTGGCCCAGGGGCTCGCGAACGCATGCGAGGTCATGAACGTCGCCACGCTGGCCGCGGTGTTGCAGCCCGGCGCCAGCGAACTGGACATCGCGAAGGGCACCGATGCGCTGGTCGGTGCTGCGGCGCCGATGCTCGGCCCGATGATCAACGATCTCCTGTTCCTTCAACTGCGCCGCATCTTGGAGACGGAAGCGGTCAACGCCGGTGAGCGGGCGGCCGGCACACCGCGGCCGGAGGCCAAGATGATCGGCGCGTCCTTCGCCGATCTTGTCGGATTCACCGTCCTGGGTGAGGAGTTGGCGCCGGAGCAACTCGAGGAGCTGGCCAATCGGCTGGCCCAACTGGCGCACGATGTCGCGCAGCCCCCGGTCCGGTTCATCAAGACGATCGGCGATGCGGTGATGTTCGTGTCGCAAGACACCGCGTCGCTGCTCGACGCCGTGCTGGCCCTTGTCGAGGCAGCCGCCGCAGATGAGACGCTGCCACGGTTGCGGGTCGGTGTCGCCTACGGCGCCGCGGTGAGCAGAGCCGGGGACTGGTTCGGCAGCCCGGTGAACCTGGCCAGCCGGGTCACCTCGGCGGCGCGGCCGGGAGCTGTTCTGGTGTCGGAGTCAGCCCGGCAGCAGGTCGGCGACGATGAGCGGTTCCGCTGGTCGTTCGCCGGACCGCGGCGCCTCAAAGGATTCCGCGACGAGATCAAGCTCTATCGGCTGCGCCGGGCTCAGGAACCGGCGACCGGGTAGGCCGGGGCGCTTCAGCGTTTGCGCAGCATGGCCCAGCCGCCGGCCGCCAAAGCGGCGACCGGCAGGACGATCGCCCAGCCTGGGCTTACCCACCGCGGTTGCTGCTGTCGCACCGGCATCGCTCAATGGTGGGTGTGCAGGGGAGTACCCGCCACCGCCAGCAGGGCTTCGCCGAGAGCTTCGTTCTGGGTAGGGTGGGCATGGATGAGTCGGGCCACCTCGGCGGGTTTGACGCCGAGGTTGTAGAGCAGTTGGCCCTCCCCGATCAGCTCGCCGACCCGTTCGCCGAC
>VERS01000469.1 GCA_018882545.1 Mycobacterium sp. | reverse complement strand
GATCAGGTCGATCATCGGCAGATAGCCGACCTCGGGCAGCGTCGAGGACACCCCGAATTGCATGGCGACCAGGGCGATCAACGCGGTGATCGGCACGTTGACCTTCGAGTCGACGTAGGACGCGGGAATGATGACGCCGAGTGCGGCGGCGATGAGCACGATCAGCAGCGGCAGGATGGTTTTGAAGATTCCCGACGTCACCGGGGACGTGACCGGTAGCTCCACGGTGACCCGGCTGTACGTGCGGTCCTCCGGGTTCGCTTCGACGTCGCCGAACGACGTCGGGTAGGTGTGGGTGTCGAAATCGATGCGGGGCACCCCGAAGTTGTAGCCGGCGAGGGTGATGTCGGGATTGACCGTGATGGGGTCCTTGTCGGGTACGTAGACCACCTGCGCGGCGTTGTTGATCCCGTCCTCGAAGACGAAGCGCAGGGTCTGCTTCTGGAAGGGATAGTCCGACACCGACAACGGAGAGTTGAAATTACCCTGATAGCGGCCCAGCCAGACCAGCGAACCGTCGGGCTGCTTGCGCGGCTCGGGGTACACGTCGGTCTTGGTCAGCGCCCAGTTCTCGAAGATGTTCTGGACTTCGATGCCGGCGGGAGCGTCGAGGTCCGGGTTGCGCCACCGCAGCCACACGTAGAAGTCCGCGGAGAAACTGTTGGTGCCCAGGTCGACGGACTGAACGTTCTGGACGAACACCCCGACGGTCACCTGCTCCGGGCCCGGCTCCGGGCCGGGGGTGGGGCTGGCCGACGCGATACCGCCGGTGGCCGATCCCATCTGCAGCCCGGCCAGCAGCAGGGCGGAGAGCACGGCGGCCATCAAGGTTCGGGCGACCACCCTGAAGACGGATCTCATTCCCGGGCCGTCCCTTCTGGCCGGGAACGACTCCCGAGCCGCGCGGCGAACCCCCTGCTCGGTGAGCATGGCTTCGGTAGAGAATAAGCCCTAGCCCGAGCCATCGGCCGGGGTTGTGTGACTGCGCGCGGCGGCGCACGCCGCCTGAGCGCCGTGCTTGTGGTCGAAGCACCGATCCACCCCCGGCCCCTCCGCGAACCACTCGCCGGTGTCGAGTTGGCCGACCACGTACTCGCCGGAGCGGTAAAGGCCCTGCTGGAGGCGTCTCCAGGCCATCGGGCCCGCGGCCCGCCGCAGCGAGTCGGCAAGCGCGCGGACCAGGTTGCCGCCCCCGTCGGCCAGCACCGAGACCAGACCGGCCTCACCGCTGGCGACCGCATAGGCCGTCACCATCCAGCCGAGCTCGTCGGTCTCGACGACGCCCTGGACGACAAGATCGCCGCCGCCGAGCTACGCCACACCGCTCACCGCGCCGGCGCCCGCGGCACCGCGACGGTCGCCAGCAGGGCCCGATGGTCAGAACCGTCGACGGTCACCGTCTTGATCGACTTCGCCGCGGCGTTGCGGGTCAGGATGTGGTCGATGGTGATCACCGGCGGGATGGCGGCGTTGGCGGGGAAGGTCGGCGCGTAGCCGGCGCCAAGTTGCTCAACCGCGTCGCGGTAGCCGTTGGTCAACAGGTCCCGGAACTGACGCATGTCGGGGGTGCTGTTGTAATCACCGCCGATGATCGCCGCGGCCGGCCCGGCTTCGCGAGCGAAGGTGTCCAACTGCGCCTTGGCGCCTGCCATCCCGAAGCGCCAGTCATCGACGGTGTCGGTGTCCCCGGACACCGGGGACTGGACGTGCACACTGGCGACCAGTGGCTTCAACTCGACGTTGGGAACTTCGATTCGTGCGGCCGGCATCGAAAGACTTCGCCGACGCGGCACGGTGACCGCGGTCAGCGGATACCGACTCCAGATGCCGATTCCGCCGGCCCCGGCCGCGGGGAACAAGAGCGAATGCGGGAAGCTCTGGCCGATTCCGGCGTCGCCGAAGCGCTCGACGGCCTCCGGGGTCAACTCCGCGACGGTGATGACGTCGGCGTTCTCTTTGGCCAGCAGCACGAAGCCGGCCGGTTCAGCCCGGCCGTAACGCAGATTGGAGGACAACACCCGCAGTTCGGCGACCGGTCCGGCGAGGTTCTTCGGGTTGCTGACGACATACCAGTTGACCTGGATCGCCAGCGTGGCGGTGAAGATGAAGACGCCAAAGACCGCCAGGACCCGCCGCCGGGCGACCACGGCGAGCACCAGACCGAACAGGGCAGCCAGCGGCACGAATGTCGAACCCACGGCGAGCATCAACCGCGGCACGCTCGACACCGGCTGGGTGCGGGCTATCAATGCCACGGTGGAAAAAACCAGCGCCAGAGCCGCGATCGCCGTGACCAGTGCGCGGTCGGCGCGATGACGGTGCTGTCTGGACAATCGGGCTGGGCCCTCCTGGTCGGCGGATGGCGAAGCCTCGGAGGCTATCGGCTGCACCGTCGGCGATTGGGTGGACCGCCGAACACCTGCTAACTTACCTTCGGCATTCGCCCCACCACGGGCGACGATCGACCGGGAAGGATCCGACGTGCCGAACGCCGCGACCAATCCCGATCCAGTGGCCCTGATGCGCTCCGACCGGGACCAACTGACGCACCTACTGCGCGGCCTGGCTGGGCGACTCGATGAACTCGACCGCAAGCTCGCCGACCTGGCCTGGCGTGGTCGGGGAGCTCATATCGGGGCGGCACTCGGCGAATGGCTCTGCGAGCGAGAAGCTTTGGAATCCGAGCGGGAGCGGCTCAGTGGCCGGCTGGGCATCCTGGCCAACCAACTCCGATCCCTCGATGACCAGATGTCCGGCACCGAATGTCTCTCGGTCGCGGCCGCAGCGCGGGTGGGCACCTGCCCCTACTGCGGCTACCCCAGCATCGGCTCGGGGTTGTGCGCCTTCTGCCGCCCCCACCTGGCCCGCTGAGCGGTCAAGCCGGCCCGATCCGCTCGGAGTCATAGATCAGCATCCGGCCGTCGCGCTCGACGACGCTGAGCCACCGATTCTCGGTGTCGACCCGCCCGTCCTTGAGGACGTAGCGGATGGT
>VERS01000468.1 GCA_018882545.1 Mycobacterium sp. | reverse complement strand
CGGCCAGCGCCGCGGAGTCGCCCACCGCGCCGGGGGCGGCCCCCGCCGACGGAAGCGCCACCTGGACGCCCCGGCGGGCCGCGACGGCGAGCACTGCGGCGTCGATCGCGGTATCCACCGCGGCGGCGTCGGTCAGCGGCCCATCGGTCAGCCCA
The DNA here is from genome assembly GCA_018882545.1 of Mycobacterium sp. Taxonomy (GTDB): domain Bacteria; phylum Actinomycetota; class Actinomycetes; order Mycobacteriales; family Mycobacteriaceae; genus Mycobacterium. Next base: position 2,840 of record VERS01000468.1, on the reverse strand, counting down.
CCCAGCGGCCCGCCGCGCACACTGGCGCCCTCGCGGCTACCCAGAGCCACCTCCACGGTGACGTGCTTGGCCCAGCCCGGGCCGAGCTCCCAGGTCTTGGTGACCCGGTCGGCGATGACGCCGGGCCGCTTGCCGGATGGACCCAGGGCGGAACGCAGTTGATCGTTGACCGCGTCGGAGAGCACCGGACCGAACGGCTTGTAGGTGCGGGCCAGTTTGGCGACCTGACCGCGCAGCGCGGTGAGGTCGGCTTCGGCCGCCCCGTCGATCGCGCCGAGATCGAGTTCGGAACCGAGGTCGACGAGCAGTTGATTGCGCCGTGAGGACGCGCCGTCGGTGATGGACTCGATGGAGTCCAACGGCTCGAGCTGATCGACGCGCATCTTGGCCGATAGCGCGATCAGCGCGAGAGTGGCGTCAGCGGCGTCGAACGGGATGTCGGCCGCGGCCGCCACCGGCGCGGCCGGCGCACTGGGAATAACCGGGCCTGCAACGGTTTCGGCCGGAGTGGACACAGCCGGACTAGGCACAGATGACTCGTCCGCCTCCGCCGGGGGTTCGTCGACCTCGACCGAATCCTCGTCGGTGGCGAACAGCACCTCGGCGTCGCGTTCGACGTTGAGGACCTGGACCGTGCTGTAGGCGTACTCGGGAAGTTTGAGGGTATTGGTGGCCAGGCCCGCGACGGTCGGAGCGGACTTGACCCCGATTTCGACGAACCGCTCGACACCGAGCCCCCCGGCTCCTTCCTCGGTGAACAGCAAGTCCTGAGTCTCGATCCAGCGCACCGGACTGGCGAACTGCCAGGCCAGCAATTCGATGACCAACCGGCGGCCAAGCTCCCTGGGCCGCTGAGTAATCCAGGTGTCGTAGTCGGCCAGGATCTCGTCGAGCGGTTCGGCGGGCACCAGGTCGCGGACCTCGGCGATGAAGTCGCGGTCGTAGCTGAACAGCCGCGGCACCAGGTTGGGAATGTAGCGGCCGATGAGCACCGCCGCGTCGGCATCGGGCGGCATGATCCGCTCCAGGGACCGGCGGAACTCGTCGACACCGACTTTGAGGACGTCGGAGTGGAAGGGCACGTCTATGCCCGGGACCTGGATGTAGGCGCGCTTGCCGCCGCTGATCTCGACCCGGCGACTGACCTCCTGTTCGAGTGCGTCCAGACCACCCACCGTGCCGGCGATCGCGTACTGCGATCCGCGCAGGTTGAAGTTCACGATCTGCAGGAATTCCCCCGTGCGGGCGGCGATCTCGGCGACGAACTGTTTGACGTCGGCGTCATCGAGATCCATCTGGGACGGGCGGATCGCGGCAAGCCGATAGTTGGAGCGGCCGAGTTCGTCGCGCGGGACGATGTCGTGCATCTTGCTGCCGCGGTGGAACACCACCTCCAGCAACGCCTCCAGTTCGTAAACGCCGGTGACACAGGCCAGCGCGGTGTACTCCCCCACCGAGTGCCCGCAGGCGATCGCTCCCTCGACGAAGGCCCCCTGCTCCCGCATTTCGGCCACCTGCGCCGCCGCAACGGTGGCCATCGCAACCTGGGTGAACTGGGTCAGGTAGAGCACCCCCTCGGGATGCTGATAGTGCACGCCGCCGGCGGTCAGGGTGGTCGGGTTGTCGCGGACCACGTGCAGCACCGAGAAACCGAGCTGGTCGCGGGTGAATTTGTCGGCGCGCTCCCACACGGTGCGAGCGGCCTTGGAGCGAGCCCGCACATCCATTCCCATACCCTGATGTTGGATGCCTTGTCCGGGGAAGGCGTAGGCCGTCTTGGGGGCGGTGAGCCGGGCGGTAGCGGCCATCACCAGATTCCCTGCGACTTTTGCAGTGACCTCCAAAACCTCTGCGCCAAGGTCGATTCCGACCCGGTCTGCGCGGATCTCGATCTCGTCGCCCGGCGAGACCATACCCAGGAAGCGGGCGGTCCAGCCAATGAGCTTACCGGGCGGGACAGGCTTGCCGTCGGTGGCCGTGACCACGTGCTGCGCGGCCGCGGACAGCCACATGCCGTGCACGATCGGACCGTCAAGACCGGCCAGCAAGGCCGCGGTGGAGTCGGTGTGGATCGGGTTGTGGTCGCCGGACACCACTGCGAAAGGCCGCATGTCCACCGGTGCGGTGATGGTGACATCGCGGCGCCGGCGACGCGGGGTGTCGGTCGCGTTGTGCGACACCGCCCCCCCGGCCCGGACTGGTTCGGTGAGTTCGACCGGGCCGGTGCGGCCGAGGATGGCGAACCTCTCCTCCAGCACCGCCAGCACTGCGCCGCTGGGATCGCCGATGTTCACCGTGACCGGCACCACACGACCGACTTCGGTGTCCTGCACCACCGAAGTGGTGGCCGTGACGGTTAATTCGGTCTTCTGCCGGGGCAGTGGTCTGAGCAATCGGACGGCGTGGTCGAGATGCACCAGGCTGAGCAGTCCCTCCACCACCGGCAAGCCCGATTCCGTGGTGGCGCCGCCGATCGCGGCAAAGACGGCCGGCCAGCAGCGTCCGACCAGCGCGTCGGGCACCGTGGACAGGGTGGGGGCCAGTGGGGCGCCGAAGGTCGCGGTGACCCCGGTGTGGTCGGCCACCCGGTCGGGATCCCAATCCACCCGCACGGTGGTGGAGTGTCCGATCCGGCCCATCCCCCCGGTCGCTTCGCTCCTGCCCACCGGTGGCGGCAACGCGTCCGGATCGTCCACCCCGGCGGCGATGGCCAGCACCGATCGCATGGCGGCGGTGGCGTCGTCGGCGACCACCATCGGCGCGCCGCCGTCGACGGCCGTCGACGGAATGGTGAATGCGATGTCGATCGAGGTTCCCGACAGCGGCACGCTGAGCAGCAC
>VERS01000467.1 GCA_018882545.1 Mycobacterium sp. | reverse complement strand
ATCTCGGCCGAGACGGTCGGGTGTGAGTCTCAGTTCACCGACTCGCCGGTCATCGACGGAGAGCCCGCCACCGGGGTCGAGGTTTCGGCCAGCGGGAGCAACCGCTGGGTGCTGGGCAACCTCGGGGCGATGCCCACCACGGCGATCGGCTACGACACCTACCAGGCGGTGGGCTGGACGATCGTCGCCGACAGCACCGGCACCACCTTCACCAACGACGATTCCGGCCACGGCATGTTCATCAGCACCGAACGGGTCGAGTTCTTCTGAGCTGACTTAGGCTGGACGCGTGGACTTTCGCGTTTTCGTCGAACCCCAGCAGGGCGCCACCTACGCACAGCAACTGGCCGTGGCGCGGGCCGCCGAATCCCTCGGTTTCACAGCCTTTTTCCGCTCGGATCACTACGTGGCCATGAGCGGCGACGGGTTGCCCGGTCCCACCGACTCCTGGGTGACCCTGGCCGGGATCGCCCGGGAGACCTCGACCATCCGGCTGGGCACCCTGGTCACCTCGGCGACCTTCCGCTACCCCGGTCCGCTGGCAATATCGGTGGCGCAGGTTGACGAGATGAGCTCAGGCCGTGTGGAGTTCGGAATCGGAGCAGGTTGGTTCGAAGCCGAGCACCTCGCCTACGGCATGCCCTTTCCCGGCCTCGGTGAGCGCTTTGAGCGGCTGGCCGAACAACTCGAGATCATCACCGGCATGTGGGCCACCCCCGAGGATCAGACCTTCGAGTACTCCGGTCGGCACTACACCATCGCCGCCTCCCCCGCCCTGCCCAAACCCGTACAGCGGCCGCACCCGCCGATCATCGTGGGCGGCGGCGGACCGCGACGCACCCCGGCGCTGGCCGCCCGGTACGCCGAGGAGTTCAATTTGGCCTTTCCGACGCTGGAGTTCACCCGCCTGCAGTTGGGGCGAGTCCGCGCCGCCGTTCAAGACGCCGGTCGCGACCCCGATGAGCTGACCTACTCGGCGGCCTTCGCGCTCTGCGCCGGGCGCGATGAGTCCGAACTGGCCCGCCGGGCCGCGGCGATCCGCCGTGAGGTGGCGGAGTTGCGAGAAAACTCCCCGCTGGCGGGCCGTCCCGCGGAGATTTCCGAGCGGCTCTCGGTGTTCGCCGAAGCCGGCGTCGAGCGGGTGTATCTGCAACTGCTCCACATCGCCGATCCGGCCGAGGTGGCCGATCACCTGGGGCTGTTCGCGGCAGAGGTTATGCCCCGATTCGCCTAGACCCGCCCCACCCGCTGCCCTCAGCGCCGACATCCGACATCATTCGGGCATTCGCGGAACCGGGCGTTACCGTGTGGGAAGCGAGTCCCGAAATTGAGCCGCAGAGTAGGGAGTACGGATGAACCCCGTCGATCCGCCGGTCCTCGGACTCTCGATCGGTACGACCAACCTGGTCGCGGTCCGGTCCGGCCGCACACCGGTGACCCGGCGGTCGGTGCTCACCCTCTGGGGCAACCGCCCGGCCGAGGTCGGGGTTCCCACCCAAAACCCCGAACTCACCAGCCCCAACCTCACCCAGGCGGGATCGGTGCTGCGCGGTTTCGTGGAACGAGTGGGTGATCCGACACCCCTGGTGGCCGCCGACGGTTCGGCGCACCGGAGCGAGATCGTGCTCGCCGCGGCGCTGGAGGCCATGGCCCGCGCCGCCGGCGAGGGGCAGGCTTTCGCCAGGGTCGTGGTAGCCGCGCCCGCGCACTGGGGACCCGCCACCGTCGGCGCTCTGCGGAGTGCCCTGGGCACCAGCGCGCTGCTAGGCCCCGGCGGCGTGTCGCGTATCGTCGCCGACTCCACGGCGGCCCTGACCGCATTGCGAGCCGCCCCGGGCCTTCCCGCGAGCGGGGTGGTGGCGCTGTGCGACTTCGGGGGCAGCGGCAGTTCGATCACGCTCGCCGACGCAGGGGCCGGTTTGGCACCGATTGGTCAGACGGTCAGGGTCAGGGACTTCGGCGGCGATCTCATCGACCAGGCCGTACTCAATCACGTCCTGAGCGGCATCGGTGCCGGCGGACACGACGATCCGGGCAGCACGAGCGCGGTCGGGTCGCTCACCCGGTTGCGCGAGGAGAGCCGGCTGGCCAAGGAACGGCTGTCCACCGACATCGCGACCGTGGTTCCGGTCGATCTGCCCGGCTACCGGCCGGACATCCGGCTGACCCGTCCCGAACTGGAGGCGCTGATCGCCGAGCCGTTCGCCGCCTTTCTCAATGCGCTGGGAGATGCGCTGGAAAACAACAGAATTCCCGCCGCCAGCCTCACCGCCGTCGCCGTGGTCGGCGGCACCGCGGCGATCCCCGCGATCACCCAACGGTTGTCGGAATCGTTGCGCGTCCCGGTGATCACCAACCCCGATCCGGGGTGTGCCGCAGCAGCCGGGGCTGCGTTGCTGGCCGCGCGCGAGGATGCACCCGACGCGCCGACCGCCGTCGCTTCCCGGGCCGCCGATGCGGCGACGACCGTCGCTCCGACCGCATGGTCCGTCGGGGCGGCCGGGCAGACGGCCACCGAGCCGGCTGCCGCCGGTGTACCGTCTGCGACCCATCGGGCGCTGGCCTGGTCGCAGAGCGAACCTGCCGAGGAGCCGGTCCCCTACGCCGGCGACGACTACTACGGGGCCGAGACCGGCGTGCCGCCAGGGGCCGGGCAGATGGTCGAGTTCGAGCCCGCCGATGTAATGCCCGACGAACTGGCCGCTGCGCTGCCCTGGTATCGGCGGCCACCGATCCTGTTCGGCGTCGCCGCCGCACTGGCGGCCGTCGCCGTCGGCGGGCTGGCGATCACACTCACCGGCAACGACAGCACGCCGACGACGACCACGACCCGGGTCACCAAGCCCGGAGAGAGCCCGTCGTCATCGGGGCCGCCGCCGGTTCCGGTGACGACCACGGTGACCGGGGGTAACGGCCAGACGACCGTGACAACCGTGACACCGACCACCACCACGCCGCCCACCACCACGCCGACGACCACCACCAGCACCCCGACAA
>VERS01000466.1 GCA_018882545.1 Mycobacterium sp. | reverse complement strand
GGCAGTGCTGATCTCGCGACGTTGGACGCCCGCCTGAGCATGTGCCGGGCCTGCCCCCGCCTGGTCGCCTGGCGGGAGGAGGCCGCGGTGGCCAAACGGCGCGCCTTCGCCGGGGAACCCTATTGGGGACGCCCGGTGACCGGGTGGGGTTCGGCCCGGCCGCGAATCCTGTTCCTCGGCTTGGCGCCGGCGGCGCACGGCGGTAACCGGACCGGCCGGGTGTTCACCGGGGACCGTTCCGGCGACCAGCTGTTCGCCGCGCTGTACCGTGTTGGGCTGGTGAACTCACCGGTGAGCGTCGATGCGGCAGATGGTCTGGCCACCAACGATATTCGTGTTGCGGCGGCGGTCCGGTGCGCCCCGCCGGGGAACGCTCCGACGCCGCAGGAGCGGGCGATGTGCGCGCCGTGGCTGGCCGCGGAGTGGCGGCTGATCGCCGCGCACGTCCGGGTGATCGTCGCTCTCGGCGGTTTCGCCTGGCGGGCCGCACTGGGGCTGCTCGGCGGTGACGCGCCCAAGCCGAAGTTCGGGCACGGGGCGGCGGCGGGGTTCGCGTCCGGGCTGAGTCTGCTGGGCTGCTATCACCCCAGTCAGCAGAATATGTTCACCGGTCGGCTGACGCCGGCCATGCTCGACGACGTCCTCGGTGTTGCCGCCGAAAGGGCAGGGCTGCGGCGACCCCGGGGTTAGGGGGTCAGCCGGATGACGGGGATGGGCCGGTGCGTGCGGGCCTGATAGGCCTCGTAGCGGTTGGCGTTGTTGGCGTTGACGATCCGCCACAGCCGGGGATAGTCGGAATCGTCGGGTAGCACCGGGGCCGCGGTGACGCGCACGCGCCGCGGGCCGACGTTGATCTCGACGGCCGGATCGGCCTTCAGGTTGTGATACCAGCCGGGCGCGCGGCGGTCGCCGCCGTTGGACGCCACCACCAGATAGTCGTCGCCGTCGCGGGCGTAGGACAGCGAATTGGTCCGCCGCAGGCCGGTCTTGGCACCGGTGGTGTGCAGCAGCAGGCTGTTGGGCGCGCCGGGAATGCGGTGGCCGACCCAGCCTCTGCTGCGTTGATAGACCGCGTCGTGCACCCGCACGAACGCGCTGAGGGCCTTGTCGGCCAGAGCGCTCACCATTGACCGGCCAGTGCATCGCGCAGCAGTCGCCCGGTTGCCTCCCGGTCCGGATCCCGGCGCAGCAGCATCCCTTTGACGAACGAGACCTTGTCCCCGTCGCGGCGTGGAATCACATGCAGGTGGATATGGAACACCGACTGGAAGGCCGACTTGCCGTCGTTGATCGCCACGTTGTTCCCGGTCGCCGCCAGACCGGAGGCCCGGGCGGCTCGGGCGATGCGCTGCCCGACGGTGAGCATCCCGGCCAGGGTCGGTGCGGGAGTGTCGGTCAGGTCGACGCTGTGTTGTTTGGGGATCACCAGGGTGTGCCCCCTGGTGAACGGCCGGATGTCCAGGAAACCGAGGTAGTCGGTGTCCTCGTAGACCCGGATGGCCGGGGCGGTGCCGGCCACGATCTGGCAGAAGACACAGGGCATCGGACCACCGTAGCCGTTTGGATGATGTTGCCAGCGGTTACGCTGCCAGCAGTGGACGCCACCGACCTCGCCTTCACCGGCGCCGCCGAGCAGGCCCGCATGCTCGCCGGCGGCGCGATCACCGCACCGGCGCTGCTCGAGCTCTACCTGGGACGCATCGCCCGGATCGATCCCGAGGTGCGCAGCTACCGGGTGGTGATGGCCGACAGTGCGCGCCGCGAGGCCGCGGCCGCGCAGGCCCGACTCGATGCGGGGGAGCGGCTTCCCCTGCTGGGGGTGCCGGTGGCGATCAAGGACGACGTCGACGTCGCCGGGGAATACACCTGCTTCGGGAGTAACGCCTACGACCTGCCGGCGACCGCGGACGGGGAGGTGGTCCGCCGGCTCCGGCAGGCGGGCGCGGTGGTCCTGGGCAAGACCGCGGTGCCGGAGATGATGGTGTGGCCGTTCACCGAAACGCTGGCCTTCGGCGCCACCCATAATCCGTGGGATCTGGCCTACACACCCGGCGGCAGCAGCGGCGGCAGCGCCGCGGCCGTGGCCGCCGGGCTGGCCCCGCTCGCCGTGGGCTCCGACGGGGCCGGCTCGATCCGGATCCCGGCCACCTGGTGCGGCCTGTTCGGCCTCAAACCGCAGCGCGACCGCGTCCCGGTCGGTCCGAATGAGGATCCCTGGCAGGGCCTGAGCGTCAACGGCCCGTTGGCGCGGACGGTGGAGGACGCCGCGCTGTTCCTTGACATCACCCACACCGGTAAGGCCCCCCGCGGCGGGTTCGTCAAGGCCGCCGCCCGCAAGCCGGGCCGGTTGCGGATCGCGCTGAGTGCGAAGGTTCCGCCCACCGTGATCGCCCGGGTCGGGCGCAGCCAGCAGCGCGCCCTCGACGGGGTGGAGAGTCTGCTGCGCGAGTTGGGCCACGAGGTGTTCTGGCGCGACCCGGACTATCCGGTGTGGGCGGCGTACGGACACGTGCTGCCGCGGATGCTGCGCGGGGTACATGACGAAGTTCAGAAACTGCCGCATCCGGAGCGCCTGGAGCCCAGGACCCGGTCGATCGCCCGGCTCGGCGGGCTGATCACCGAGACCCGGATGGCCCGGGTGCGGGCTGCCGAGGCCGCCCTGGCGGCGCGGGTGGGCGCGATCTTCGATGACGTCGACGTGCTGATCACACCGGGAACCGCCACCGGTCCGTCCCGGATCGGGCAGTACGCCCGCCGCGGCGGGCCCAGCACGCTGTCGCTGGTGGCGGGGCGGGTTCCGTTCAACGCCGTGTTCAACGCAACCGGGCAGCCCGCCGCAGTGGTGCCGTGGTTCCTGGCCGGCGAGCATCTGCCGGTGTCGGTGCAACTCGTCGGGCGGCCCTCGGAGGAGGCGACGCTGCTGTCGCTGAGCGGCCAGATCGAAAAGGCCAGGCCGTGGGCGAACCGTCGCCCCGAGGTGTCGTGAACCGCGCGGCCCACAGCG
>VERS01000465.1 GCA_018882545.1 Mycobacterium sp. | reverse complement strand
GGGGACCAAGAGGGCTGAGGCGATGGGCCAGTTCGACCTCTTCGGCGGCGACGGCGCCGACGCCGCGGATTCAGTGTTCACCATCAAGATCCCCGAGGGGGAGTGGGACGACAAACACAAACTGGCCCTGGAGCGGGAGATGCTCGGACTCTACGTCTCCGGGCACCCACTCAAGGGGGTGGCACATCTGTTGGCCGCCCAGGTCGACACCGCCATCCCGGCGATTCTGGACGGCGATGTCGCCAACGACACCCAGGTGCGGGTGGGAGGGATCCTGGCGTCGGTCAACCGACGGGTCAACAAGAGCGGAATGCCCTGGGCCTCAGCGCAACTGGAGGATCTCACCGGCGGCATCGAGGTGATGTTCTTCCCGCAGACCTACTCGTTGTTCGGCGCCGAGATCGCCGACGATGTGGTGGTCCTGGTCGGCGCCAAGGTCCGCATCCAGGATGACCGCGTCTCACTGATCGTCAACGATCTGGCGGTACCCGACTTCTCCGGCGCCCTGCCCGATCGCCCGTTGGCGGTGAGCCTGCCGACGCGCCAGTGCACGCTGGACAAGGTCACCGCCCTCAAGCAGGTGTTGTCCCGCCACCCCGGGACCTCGCAGGTGCATCTGCGGCTGGTCAGCGGAGACCGGATCACCACGCTGGAACTGGACCAATCCCTGCGTGTCACACCGTCGTCGGCGCTGATGGGCGACCTGAAGGCGCTGCTGGGCCCGGGCTGTCTGGGCGGCTAACCGCCGAAGCGCGCGCGCACCAACCCCAGACGGCACGCCATCTCGTCGCTGGCCCAGCCCAGCCGGTGTATCAACTCCAGGCGATGACGCGCGGCCGCACCGGTGAAATAGGAGGAAAACGATGCCTGTGTCTCGAACGCCTCCAGCGCCGAGGCCAGCATCCAGTCGCGCGGGCGTCCTTTGGTCGGGATGTCATCGAATCGCTCGCACGCGGGCAGGAACGGACCGTGCAGGTGCCAGCCCGGGTCCCGATCGATGGCGTTGAAGAGTAGTTGCAGCGACTGCACCGCAAGGGATCTGGAGCCGTACTCCCGGGCAACTCTGGCCAGGGTCGAAAGCCGGGGCGGTGAGGGTTCGGCATCGCAGGAGGCGATCAGCAGGCGCAGCGAGCGCCGTATCGCGGCCAGTCGGACTGCGGCCAACTGCGAGCGGTCGTGGCTGCAGGCGTGCAATGCCAGAGCCTCGAACATCTCCGGGTCGGATTCGGCCCAGCCGGCTGCACCGAGCTCGCCAACGTACGGGCGAGCGGACACAACATTGCTCCAGCGCGGCTCGGCGACGACCCCGTCCAGTTCCGGGCCGTCGCCGTCAGCTTCGCCGGGGCGGACGAGCCAGCCCTGCGCCGCCAGTTCATCCGCCCGATCGGCCTTGCAGGCGAACAGGTTGAGCTGATAGTCGTCCGGGGGCTCGTCGGAGCCGAAGGGAGCGAGCAGTTCAAGACCCGGAACCAAGCGATAGGACCGATACCCCAGCCGGGCGAAGAGCTCGGTCAGCTCGAGGTGCCACGAATCTCCGGCCTTGACCTCGTAGAGCACGAGCGGGGAGAGCTCTGCGAAAAACCTCTGCCCGCCGGAGAGGATTCGGGACTCCTCGCCCTCCGCGTCGATCTTGAGGACGTGGATGTCGCGCCATCCGTACTCCTCCATACACGCATCCAGGGTGGTCAGCTGCACGGATTCGAATTGGTCCAGCGGCCCCGCAGAGCGTGCGATCGCGTTCATTTCCGAGTTGGCGTGCAGGGCAAGTCGGGCTCTACCGGGTCCGCTGGACAATCCCCGCTGGTCCACGACGAAGTGGGTGAACGCATTCGCCCCCGCCGAGGCGGTGAGGATTTTGGCGGTGCTGGAGGCAGGTTCAAACGCCCAGACTCGGCCCAGCGGACCGACCGTGCGGGCCATCGACAGTCCGTAGACCCCGTAGTTGGCGCCGACGTCGATCATCTGATCCCCGGGCTGCAGCAGGCGGCGCAGGAAGGGTAGCTCGTCCTCGAACCAGTCGCCCTGCTCCTTGAGCACGTAGGGCGTGATCAGATCGAGCGAATCGGGGACGACAACCTTCGTACCGTCGACCAGGTCGATCGTTGCGTTTCGGATCACGGCGCCTCCTGTCGTCCCCGAGTGTCCCAGCATGGAGCCGGCTCGCCGGTCGCGCGGGTGCCGGTGTGACCGACAACGTACAAACTAAGCTGGTCCGGTGCCGCTGACAGGAGAGTACGAACCCAGCACGTCGGACTGGGCCCGGGAGAACGCCGAGCTGTACATGGCCTCCGGCGGTAAAGAGGGCACCGCACTGAAAGGCAAACCGGTGGTGCTGCTGACCACTATCGGGGCCAAGACCGGCAAGATCCGCAAGACCCCGCTGATGCGGGTCGAGCACGACGGCGAGTACGCGGTCGTGGCCTCACTCGGCGGGGCGCCGAAGAACCCGGTCTGGTACTACAACATCAAGGCGCACCCGCGAGTGGAGTTGCAGGACGGCACCGAGTCAGCCGACTACGAGGCCCGCGAGGTATTCGGTGAGGAGAAGGCGACCTGGTGGCGGCGGGCGGTCGAGGTGTGGCCCGACTACACCGATTACCAGCAGAAAACCGATCGTGAGATCCCCGTCTTCGTGCTGACCCCGATTCACTGAATCCGGGAGTTCGGTGGCACCATTGTCCGGTGTCCGCCGAGTTGAGCCAGAGACCTCTCAGCGCGCCGCTGACGGCGTCGGATGTCGACGCTGCCGCCGTGCGGATCGCCGATGTGGTGGTTCGGACGCCGCTGGAATTCTGCGACCGGCTCTCGGCGGTAACCGGCGCCCGGGTCTACCTCAAGCGCGAGGACCTGCAGAGTGTGCGGTCCTACAAACTGCGCGGGGCCTACAACCTGCTGATGCAACTCACCGACGACGAACTTCGCGCCGGGGTGGTCTGCTCCTCGGCGGGAAACCACGCCCAGGGCTTCGCCCTGGCCTGCAAGCAGATGCAGGTACACGGCCGGGGCTACGCTGT
>VERS01000464.1 GCA_018882545.1 Mycobacterium sp. | reverse complement strand
GCCATCATCCGCCTGGCCGGCCTGGTCGAGGCGAACCAACTCGCCCGGGAGATGCCGAGCCTGGAGACCATTGCGAGCACCGACGGGTCGGTGCAACTCGACCGGGTCGAGGTCCGCACGCCCAGTGGCAGCCAACTCGTCGATCCCCTGGATATTCGTCTCGAACCCGGCGATGCACTGTTGGTGACCGGATCTTCGGGTTCGGGCAAGACGACACTGCTGCGCAGCATCGCCAGGATGTGGCCGTACACCTCCGGGACGGTGCGCCGACCGGTTGAGGAGCACGAGACCATGTTCCTGTCCCAGATGCCCTATGTTCCGCTCGGTGATCTGCGCACCGTGGTGTCCTACCCGGCGAAATCCGGCGACATCCCCGACCGGGAGATTCAAGTCGCACTGACCAAAGTCGCTCTCGGGCACTTGATTTCGCGCCTCAATGAGGAAGAGGACTGGGCCAAGGTGCTCTCGCCGGGCGAGCAGCAACGGGTCGCGTTCGCGCGAATCCTGCTGACCAGGCCCAAGGCGGTGTTCCTCGACGAGGCCACCTCCGCACTCGACGAGGGCCTGGAGTACGTCGTCTACGGCTTGATCCGCAGCGAACTGCCCAGAACGATCCTCGTCAGTGTCAGCCATCGCCCGTCGCTCGAACAGCATCACGACCGGCATCTGGAGTTGCGCGGCGAGGGCGAATGGCACCTCCGCCGTGTCGAGGGCGGGGAGCCGGTCCCGGTCTGAGCATGGAGCCCTACAAGCCGTCCCTGGACTGGGCAAACGAAATCCCGCACTCGCTGCTGTGGGCGGCCAAGGCGTGGGGTGTCACGGCGGTGGTCGCGCTTGTGATTCTGGTGGCGCTGGCCCGCTACACCTCGTGGGGCCGGCAGTTCTGGCGGGTCACCGGCGACTATTTCCGCGGCCGCCACAGCGTGCGGGTCTGGGCGTGGCTCGGTGTGCTGTTGTTCACGACGCTGATAGCGGTGCGGCTCAACGTGCTGCTCTCCTACCAGAGCAACGACCTCTACTCGTCGCTGCAGACCGCGTTCGAAGGTGCCGGCGCCGGAAACGACGCGGTGAAGCAGTCCGGCGTCCACGGCTTCTGGATGGCGGTGCTCACCCTATTGCTGATCGCCGCGGCGTATGTCAGCCGAGAACTGATCGACATCTATCTGACCCAGCGCTTCATCATCCGCTGGCGCGTCTGGCTGACAGACCGTCTGTCCGCGGACTGGCTCGACCAGGAGTCGTTCTACCGCGGCCGGTTCCTGGATCACCCGATCGACAATCCCGACCAGCGCATCCAACTCGATATCGACAGCTTCACCGCAGCCACCGGACAGGGTCCCAACGTCCCCACCACCGAGACGGCCAGCACCCTGCTGTTCGGCGCGATCAATGCGATGGTGTCGGTGGTGGCCTTCACCCCCATCCTGTGGAAACTGTCCGGCGAACTGACGCTCTTCGGCTTCACGCTGGGCTACGCGCTGTTCTGGATCGCACTGCTGTACGTGTTGGCCACCACCGTGATCGCGTTCTGGATCGGCCACCCGTTGATCCGCTTCAACTTCCGTAACGAGCTGACCAATGCCGCATTCCGCTACGCACTGGTCCGGATGCGTGACGCGGCCGAGTCGATCAGCTTCTACCGCGGCGAAGGAGCCGAAAAGTCAATACTGCAAACACGATTCGCGGCGATTATCGCCAACTACCGGGGCTATGTGGTGCGGTCGCTGGCACTGCTGGGTTGGAACCAGTCGATCAACCAGGTCATCAATCCCCTGCCCCTGATCGTGCAGGCCCCGCGACTGTTCGCCGGGCAGATCACCTTCGGAGACGTGACGCAGTCGGCGACCGCGTTCTTCAACGTCCACGACTCACTGTCGTTCTTCCGGTCGGTCTACGACTCTTTCGCGGCCTACCGCGCCACCATCATCCGCCTCCACGGCCTGGTGGAGGCCAATGAGCAGGCCCGCGGGCTGCCGCGCCTGGAGGCGGCCAGAAGCACCGACGGCTCAATCGACCTGCGCCACATCGAAGTTCGTAACCCGGACGGCAAAGTGCTGCTGAGCGATCTGAATCTGCGGCTGGACCCGGGTGAATCGCTGGTGATCACCGGTCCGTCAGGGTGCGGGCGAACCACCCTGCTGCGCAGCATCGCCCGGCTCTGGCCCTACACCACCGGAGCGATGCTGCGCCCGGACGGCGACCGCGAGGCGATGTTTCTGTCCCAGGTTCCCTACCTCCCGCTGGGCGATCTCAGGGCAGTGCTGTCCTACCCGGACCGGGAGTCCGAACTGCCCGACGAGGAACTCCGCGCGGCCCTGGAGGCAGTCGCCCTCGGTCACCTGAGCAACCGCCTCGACGTCGTCGCGGACTGGGCCAAGGAACTGTCCCCGGGGGAACAGCAGCGCGTCGCCTTCGCCCGGGTGCTGCTGCAGAAACCCACGGTGATCTTCCTCGACGAGTCCACTTCGGCGATCGACGAGGGCCAGGAGTACGCCATCTACCGGATGATCAACGAGCGTCTACCCGGCAGCATCGTCGTATCGGTTACCCACCGCGGCACCGTCATGGAGCACCACGACCACCACCTGCGGCTCAACGGCGACGGGACATGGGCGTTGGATCCCGAGACCGCCGCCGTCGAGATCTGATCGGCGCCCCAGCCCGGACCCCTCACAGCGCCGCGCAGCGTTGCAGCACCGCGCGGTCCGGCGGCTCGTGGAAAGACAGCACCACGTGTTGACAGCCCGCATCGCGGTACCGGGGCAGCAGCCCGAGTTGGCCCTCCAGCTGCTCGGGATCCCCGGGGTGCAGGAACAGTTGCACCGACCGCTGGATCCGCGCTGGATCGCGGCCGACCTCGGCACAGGCCTCGTCGAGGTGGAGGTTCGTCCGGGCCCACCGCTGCGGCCCTTCGTGGCCGGGCATGTTCCACTCATCGGCGTGGCGGGCGATCACCCGCAGCATCTTGGGCCGGGAACCGCCGACCACGATCGGCGGGTGCGGGCTCTGCAGGGGCCTCGGCTCGCAC
>VERS01000463.1 GCA_018882545.1 Mycobacterium sp. | reverse complement strand
GACCAGCACCGCCCGGTGCGGACCCCAGCCGATCTGCACCGCGCCGTCGGGCCGCTGCAGCACCGGCAGCGCCGGATCCAGGGCGTAGCGGCCAGCCGCGGGACTCACCCCCACACTGTGGCACCGTCGACGCCGCCCGGTATCCGGCTGTCAACAGCCCCGGGCGCCGCATCGGCGTGTGGCACCCTGATGGTGGCTGCACTCGCCGGTGCCGTTCCTTTGTCCGCATGCCCCCCGGGAAAGATCAAGTGAGCCAACTCGATCGCACCGCCGGGTCCCAGTTGCGCGTCCTGACCGCGCGATTGCTGCGGGGATGCTCGGCCGGATTGGACGAGCCGACGCTGATCCTCGACGTCGAATGCATCGGCCTCGACACCGAGGATCCCCACGCCGAGCAGCGGATCCGGGCGGGCATCAGTGCCCTGTTCGCCGACGCTCCGCTGCCCGGCGTCGCCGAATCCGATTGGCCGGCAGCGTTTCTGGTCCACCCCCTAGGCGATCGGCAGCTGCCGGAGCGTCGAGTCGGTGAGTGGATCGTGGCCCTGACGGTCGCCGTGCAGCAGTGGGCGCACCATCCGGTCTGGCGCGGATCGGTCATCAGCGCTGAACCTGGCCGGCTCGGGCTTGCCATTCCCTGGTACGACGAATGGTCGTTGAAGCAGCTGCTCGACCCCGCCGGGAGTCTGGTCCAGGCCTGGTGGTCGCCGACGGAACAGCAGTCGGCGGTGACCACGGCGGCGGCGCTTCGCCGGCGCATGGCGGCGGCCCGGTCCAAGGGTGTGTCCGCCGACGGTTTCCGCCTGCTCCGCGCGGCGTCCCGGCGCGATGTCCCCGCCCGTGCGCTTCCAGGCCACGTGCAGTTGGGGTGGGGTTCGGGCGCCGAACGGATCGACGGCCTGTGCACCCACCGCACCAGCCTGATCGCGGTATCGCAGGCGACGAACCCGGCGGTGACCAGCCAGATTCTCACCGCCGCCGGAATCGCCGTTCCGCCGTGGGCCGCGGCGTCCGACGTCGACACGTTGCTGGGGTGGGCGCGGGAGATGGACATCGGCTGGCCCGTCGCGATGCGGCCGGTGGGCCGACATGCCCGCCCGGCCGCCGCCGGTATCGCCGATGCGGAGGCTCTGCGTGCGGCGGTCGCGGCGGTCGCGGCGACCGCGCCGGCCGCAGCCGTCGCGGGGGCCAATCCCGATTCGGTGTTCATCCAGAAGCACCTCGACGAGGACGACTACCGCGTGCTGGTGGTGGGCGGTCGCCCGGTGGCCGCCGCCCGACGCCACCCGCCGGCCGACGTGACCGCGACCATCCATCCCGACAACCTGCTCCTGGCGGCCCGGGCGGCCCGGGTGATCGGCCTGGATGCCGCCGGCATCGACCTGTTCGCCGCGGACATCACCCGCTCGTGGCGCGAGAACGGCGTGACCGTCCGGGCGGTCAAGGCCCAACCGAGTCTGGAACCGCACCTGCTCGCCGATCCCGACCGCGACATCGCCGGTGAGGTGCTCGAGGCGATCCTCGGCGACCGCCGGGTGCGGATCGCGACCGCCGCGATCACCGGCACCAACGGCAAGAGCACCACGGCGCTGATGCTGCACCGGATCTGGCTGGCCGCCGGGCGGCGGGCCGGGGTGTGCACCACCGAGGAGGTCAGGATCGGCGCCGACGTCGTTGCACTCGGCAATCTCTCGGGCGAACCGGGGGCCCGGATCCTGCTCGAGGACCCCACCGTCGAGGTTGCGGTCATGGAGATGCCCCGCAAGGGCCTCATCGTCTTCGGCCACCCGTGCGACCGCTATGACGTCGCCGCCCTGCTCAACGTCCAAAACGATCATCTGCACGTCGACGGGATCGACACCCTCGACCAGATGGCCCGACTCAAGGCCGAGGTCCTCGAGCGGGCCGGTCAGGCGATCGTGGTCAACGCCGACGATCCGCTGTGCATGGCGGCGCGATCACGCGCACGGGTCGGCAGGCACATCCTGGTGACCCGGTTCCCCGACACCGTTGCCGCCCACTGCGGCGCCAACGGTGAGGCGGTCTTCACCGCCGACCGCGACGGCGACGGCGACGAATGGATCATGCTCGCCGCCGGCGGCGCCCGGACACCGGTGATTGCCGTCGCCGAGATTCCGGCGACCGTGCGCGGGCTGCTGCGGTTCAACACCGACAACGCCCTGTTCGCCACCGCGATGGCCCACGCCGCGGGTCTGGACGTGGCGGTGATCCGGGCCGGCCTGGCGTCGTTTCACAACTCCGTCGAAGACAATCCGGGCCGATACAACTTCATCGACGGTCTGCCGTTCCAGGTGCTGCTCGACTATGCGCACAACGAGGACGGCCTGCGCGAGCTGTGTCGCGTCGTCGCCGCGCTTCCGGTCGCCGGCCGGCGCATCGTGTGCAGTGTGCTGATCGGCAGCCGTCACCCCGATCACCTCGTCGGAGTGGCTCCGCTGCTCGCGGAAGCCTTCGACGACATCGTGTTGAGCTGCTACGAGGTCGACCTCAGCGCCGAGTACTGCCGGGCCGGCGGTGACCCGGTGCAGGCGATGCTCACCGCCGGGTCGGCCCTGCTCGCCGAGGCCGGCGCCCGCGCGCTGACCGCGATCGCCGATCCGGTGCAGGCCATCCGGGATGCGTTGAGCCGGGCGGCACCCGGGGATCTGGTCGTCCTGCTGGCAGCACCCGAGGAAGCCCTGCCGGTGATCGCCGAGCTGCAGGACCGGGATCACCGATGACCGCCAGCAGTGCCACCGCCGGCGACGAGACCGCCGCCCGAGACGCGCGGGTCAGTCGGCGGCGGGGTCAGTCGGCGGCGGGCCCGTCGGCGGGCGGCCCGGTCTCCTTCTGGATCTCGGCGATCAGCGAGTCGACGTCCGCGGAGCTGACGTCACCGCCGATCACCCGGTCGATGAACCCGGCCGGATCATCCAGATCCGCCGAAGTCGGCAGTAGATCCGGGTGCGCCCAGACTGCGTCGCGGGCGTCGATGCCCGCCGCCGTCGTCAGCCGTTCCCACAGCACCGCGGC
>VERS01000462.1 GCA_018882545.1 Mycobacterium sp. | reverse complement strand
CTCCTGGCCGCTGACCAGGGCCGGCTTGGCGGAGATGCCCACCACGTCGGCGGCGCGGGCCAGCCGGATCGCGGTCAGCAGCCCGCTGTCCCCCAGACCGGCCACCACCACCCGCGGGCGACTCACACCCCGGTCCTGCGGGGCGGACGCGGCAGCAGGCGCGGCACCCGCTCGATGACGCCCTGGTACTGCGGGCGGCGTTCCAGGCTGCGCTTCTCCATCATCGGGATGCTGGCACCCAGGAACATCCCCACCATCACCACGACCCCGACGAGCAGCCACCAGGCGTCCCCGGGAGATGCAGCGATACCGAAGAGCGCCAGGGAGAACCAGAATCCGATCTCACCGACGTAGTTGGGGTGGCGCGACCAGCCCCACAGACCGCGGTCCATCACCGCCCCCGGCGGGCTGGTCGCCACGAACCGGCGCATCTGGGTGTCCGCCGCCAGTTCCAGCGTCACCGCGGCGATACCCACGGCAAACGCCAGCCAGGTCAGCCAGATCAGCCCGTCGCCGGGCCGGGTGACCGCGATGTAGGCGGGCAGCATCGCGACGAAAACCTGAAGGGTCGGAAAAAGGTGGATACCGAAGAGGTCAGCGAGGAGCTCGAAGCGGCCTGCGCCGTTGCGCAGGATCGGGTAGCGCCAGTCCTCATGATGCAGGCCGGCGAACCCGAGGGTCCAGTTCGACGTGAGGCGCACCGCCCAATAGCCCACCACAACCGCGAGCAGCCAGCAGCGCAGCGATCCCGGACCGGACAGCCCGATCGGGCCCTGCCACCACCAGTAGGCCAGCAGCAGCGGGGGAATCACGCTCCAGTAGGCGTCGTAGAAACTTGAGTTCCGGTAGGCGCGGCTGAACGCGAAAATCACCAAGGTGGCCAGCACGTCGGCGATCAGGGTGTCCAGCCACAACCGGCCGGTGCTCGGCGCCGCGAGCAGCCAGGCGGCGGCGACGGCGACGGCGACGACATAGGCCAGGGTGACCACAGCCAGCGCCCGGCCCTTGCCCATCGTGGCCTCCTCACCCGGGGGCCGGCGCACCTGACCGGCGACGCCCGCTGGCAGGAATGTTAGACCACCTCAGCATGGGGCATCTGCGGATATTGTTGGGGGTTATGAGCACTGTTGTTGATGCCGACCGGGTTGCCGATCTGGCCCACACGGTCGTCGCCGAACACGACCCCAAACAGGTTCCGGTGACGGAGTTTCTGGGCGCCTGTTACGACGCGGGTCTGTCGTGGGTGCACTTCCCGGAGGGCCTGGGCGGGCTGGGGGCCTCCCGCGGGCTGCAGGCGGTGGCCGATTCGATCCTGCAGGGCGCCGGCGGGCCGGTTCCGCTGGGCCTGAACCCGATGGGCTACGGCATGGCCGCCCCGACGGTCCGGGAGCATGCGGCCACCGATGAACTGAAGAAGTTCTTCCTGCGCCCGCTGGCCACCACCGAGGACATCTGGTGTCAGTTGTTCTCCGAGCCCGGAGCGGGCTCGGATCTGGCGGGGCTGGCCACCTCCGCGGTGCGTGACGGTGGCGACTGGCTGATCAACGGCCAGAAGGTGTGGACCAGCCTGGCGCACAAAGCCCGCTGGGGTCTGCTGCTGGCCCGCACCGACCCGGACGCCCCCAAGCACAAGGGACTGACCTACTTCGTCCTCGACATGCACGCCCCGGGTGTGGAATGCCGGCCGCTGCGCCAGCTCACCGGGCAGGCGGAGTTCAACGAGGTCTACATCACCGATGCCCGGATCCCCGATGCTTACCGGCTCGGCGCGGTGGGCGACGGCTGGCGGGTGGCGATGACGACCCTGATGAACGAGCGCAGCGCCCTGGGCGCCAGCGGCAGTCGCCGGGGCGGCGGGGCGATCGCCGATGCGGTGCAGTTGTGGGCCTCCCGGCCGGACCGGCACACCCCGGTGCTGCGTGACCGGCTGACCCAGCTGTGGCTGCGGTCGGAGGCCCAGCGGTTGACCTCGGAGCGTTCCCGGGCCGCGGCGACGAGCACCGGTGGCCCGGGTCCGGAGGGCTCGATCGGGAAGATGGTCGGTGCGGAGCTGAACCAGGGGATCTACGAGTTCTGCATGGATCTGCTCGGGCCGGAGGGGACTCTCTACCACAGCTACGCCATCTACGGAGCCAACGCCGGCACCGGTGACTGGCGCGGTCCGATCCAGCAGCGCTATCTGCGCAGCCGGGCCAACACGATCGAGGGCGGCACCTCGGAGGTCATGCGCAATATCCTCGGCGAGCGGGTGCTGGGCCTGCCCGGTGATCTGCGCGCCGACGCCGGCATGCCGTGGAAGGAGGTTCCGCGTGGCTGAACCGGCCGAGTTCGCGTTCACCCCCGAGCAGCAGCAGTTGCGGACCGCGGTGCGCAAGTTCAGCGCCGAGAACTTCGACGAGGCGACCGTGCGCCGGTTGATGGAGTCGCAGCCCCGATACGAGCCGGCCGTCTGGCGGCGACTGGGTTCCGAACTCGGTGTGCTGGGCATGTCGGTGCCCGAGTCCGACGGTGGGGTCGGGGGATCCCTGGTGGACCAGGCGATCGCGGTGGAAGAGTTCGGTGCCACGCTGGCCTGCGGGCCGCTGTTCGGAACGGTGTATCTGGCCATCCCCGCTCTGGTGGCCGCTCGCGCCGGGGACGCCCGCGACGAACTGCTGGCCGCCCTGGTCGAGGGCGAGCGCACCGCGGCCTTCGCCGTCCCCGACACGGCCGGTGCCTTCCTTCCGGAGCGCGTCACCGTCACCGCCGACGGGCCGGGCGCGGAGACCACCCTGACCGGAACGGTGCACCAGGTGGTCGACGGCGATGCCGCCGGGGCACTCCTGGTGGCCGCCAGCGGTTCCGACGGTACGGGGCTGTACGTGGTTGATGCGGGCGGGCCCGGTGTCCAGCGCATCCCGCTGCTCACCATGGACCTGACCCGGCCGCAAGCCACCGTAGAGTTCCACGGCGCCCCCGCACGGCGGATCGCCGGCGGCGAGGAGGCCGAACGGGTGATCGGCCACGCCCTGCAGGTCGGCGCGGCGCTGCTG
>VERS01000461.1 GCA_018882545.1 Mycobacterium sp. | reverse complement strand
GGTCTGGTCCGACCACAACATGAGCGGATGGGGCTATGCAGGAATGACTGTCGGCATGGTTCTGTTCTGGATTCTCGTCGTCGTCGGCATCATCGCCCTGACCCGGACCGGATCCGGTGCAGCCCGCCGCGGAACCGGCACGCCGGTGGTGTCCGCCGGCCCGTCACCTGAACAGATTCTCGCGGCGCGGTTCGCCCGCGGGGAGATCGACGACGCCGAATACCATCAGCGCCTCGACATGTTGCGATTGACAGCCCACTGACCGGTATCCGCCGGACATCGCGCCTCAGGTATCCGCCGGACATCGCGCCTCGGTGCCCTTGCAGCCTCATGCCGGTTGAGGCGAATCAGGCGGTGCCGCTCAATGCTTGGATCGCTGTGCGTAGTTTGGCCGTGACCTCATCGGCGACCGGCTGCAGCGCCGGCTCGCTGGTGACCTCAACGAGCAGTTGCGGGTTCATCGCTTCCACCAGCACACGGCTGTCGTCGGCAGGATCGGTGCGCACCACGACGTTGCACGGCAGCAGCAGCCCGATCTGGCGGTCGATCTCCACCGCGCGGTGAGCCAGTGGGGGATTACACGCGCCCAGGATCAGATAGTTCTCCATGTCCTGATCCAGCTTGGCCTTCAGCGTGGCTTTCATGTCGATCTCGGTGAGGACCCCGAAACCCTGGCCGGCCAGAGCCTCGCGGGTGCGGGTGACCGCATCATCGAACGGCACCTGCAGTGAGGTCGAGATGGCGATGCTCATGCGGTGTTCCCCTCCCAAATTGCCGGTATGGATAGTCGTTCCCGAATCTGGCACGCCCACCACGGGGCTGGGGCGACGGAGCCCGTTCTTTATCGAATCTTCACAGAACAGCTAGGACACCCCTATCCAAACGCGGGAGGCTGGAAGCCGAACCAACGTGACAACCGACGAAAGGCATGTGGTGAACAAGACAAGGACTGTGGTGACCGGGATGGCGGCGCTGGCCGCGGTAGCCGCCCTCGGGGCGTGTAGTAACTCAGCGACGAAGGAAGCAACCTCCTCGGCGGCGCCGTCGACGACCCAGACGTCTTCGGCCGCCCCGGCCGCGGCGCACAACATGGCCGACATGCACTTCGCGCAGATGATGATCCCGCATCACCAGCAGGCGGTCGAGATGAGCGACATCATCCTGGCCAAGCAGGGCATCGACCCGCGCGTGGTGGATCTGGCCAAGCAGATCAAGGCCGCCCAGGGCCCGGAGATCGAGACGATGCAGGGCTGGATCAGCCAGTGGGGCACGGGCAACATGAGCGGAATGCCGAGCATGAGCGGCATGCCGGGCATGGATCACGGTGGCATGAGCGGTATGCCGGGCATGGATCACGGCGGCATGTAGGGATCGGGCGCCCCGACCACCAGCATGATGCCCAGTGGTTCGATGATGCCCAGTGGTTCGATGATGCCCGGGATGGGCGGTATGGGTGACATGTCCGGGATGAGCGGGATGATGTCGCAGGCCGATATGGATGCGTTGAAGAACGCCAACGGGGCCGAGGCCGCCAAGCTGTATCTGACCGGGATGATCAAGCACCACCAGGGTGCGTTGACCATGGCCCAGGACGAGATCAAGAACGGTCAGTTCCCCGACGCTGTGGCGATGGCCAAGTCGATCCTGGAGACCCAGCAGAAGGAGATCGACACGATGAACCAGATCTTGAGCTCGTTATAGAGCGGGTCTCGATGTTGCAGACACTGACGTTTCTGGTTCAGGGCATGACGTGCGGGGATTGCGTGCGTGCGGTCACCGCTGAACTGGAAGCCCTCGATACGGTGACGGAAGTGGCGGTTAGTCTTGTCCCACAGGGTGATTCATCGATCACCGTGACCAGTTCCGCTGGCCTGACCGCTCGTGCGGTTGAGGATGCCGTGCAGCGCGCCGGTTATCACGTGGTGGAGCCAGCTTCGCGGTGATTGGCGCGGTAGGTTGCGCCTGGCTGCTGGATGGGCACTGACACCGTGAATGTGGTGCCGTGTCCGGGCCCACGGCTGGTCACACTGACGTGACCGCCGTGGGCCTCGGTCAGGGCTTTGACGATGGCCAGGCCGATGCCCGAGCCGCCGCGGCCGCGGTCGCGGGCGTAGTCGGCGCGATAGAACCGCTCGAACAGATGCGGCAGGTGCTCGGCGGTGATCCCTTCGCCGTCATCGGCGACGGTGAAGACGACCTCTGGACCGGTGCGGGCGGCGGTCAGGGTGACGTGCCCGCCGGCGGGGGTGTGCCGCAGCGCGTTGTCGAGCAGGTTGCCCAGGATCTGCATCAGCCGTTGCCGGTCTGCCCACAACCGGCCGCCGTGGGCCCTCGTGAGGAGGGTGACGTTCTTGGAGGCGTATCGGTCGGTGACAGTGGCTGTCGCTGCGCCGATGAGCTCGCCGATATTCACCCATTGCGGGGTGATGGCGGCGCGGGCTTCCTCGGCCTGGGCCAGGGCGGCGGCGTCGTTGGAGAACCTCACTAGCCGGCCGGTCTGTTCGCGCAGCATCGCGATGGTCTGCGGATCAAGGGTTTTCACTCCGTCTTCGACGGCTTCGAGGTAGGCCTCCAGGACCGACACCGGGGTGCGGATCTCGTGGGCGAGGTCGCCGAAGAGCTGGCGGCGGGTGGATTCCACCGACTGCAGGCGCGCCGCCATCCGGTTGAACGCGACGGCGAGTTCGTCGAATTCCTCCCCGAGTTGCGGTGGGGCGACTCGGATGTCGTAGTTTCCCTCGGCGACGGCGGATGCCGCCGCCGATACCTCGGCGATGGAGCGTTGCAGGCGTCGGCTCAGGTAGGCGGTGACCACGAACGCGGTCAGCGCGGCGACGGTGATCGCGACCGCGATCGACAGCGCGGTGGCGTGCTGATAAGCCTGCTCGGCTTGGAACTGCTCGTTGGAGTCGTGTGCGACCCCGGCTCGGTGCAGATGCTCACGGAACAGCGCCGGGCCGACCAGCGAGGCGACCACCCAGGTGGTCACCCCGCCGGCGATCAGCACCAGGGCTTGGGCGATCAGCAGCCGTT
>VERS01000460.1 GCA_018882545.1 Mycobacterium sp. | reverse complement strand
GCCCGCCACGGCTACACCGTCGCCCTGCACAACCGATCGGTCGCCAAGACCGACGCACTGCTGGCCGAACACGGTTCGGAGGGCAACTTCGTCCGCTCGGAGTCCATCGAGGAGTTCCTCGCCGCCCTCGAGCGCCCACGGCGGGTGCTGATCATGGTGAAGGCCGGTGAGGCCACCGATGCGGTGATCAACGAACTCGCCGATGCCATGGAACCGGGCGACATCATCATCGACGGCGGTAACGCGCTCTACACCGACACCATCCGCCGCGAGAAGGCGCTCGCCCAGCGCGGGCTGCACTTCGTCGGCGCGGGCATCTCCGGCGGCGAGGAGGGCGCCCTCAACGGACCGTCGATCATGCCCGGGGGCCCGACGGAGTCCTACGAATCGCTAGGCCCACTGCTGGAGGAGATCTCCGCCAAAGTCGACGGTGTGCCCTGCTGCACCCACATCGGGCCGGACGGCGCCGGGCACTTCGTCAAGATGGTGCACAACGGGATCGAGTACTCCGATATGCAACTCATCGCCGAGGCCTACCAACTGCTGCGCGACGGCCTGGGACACAGCCCCCGCGAGATCGCCGACGTGTTCACCGAGTGGAACTCCGGAGATCTGGACAGCTTCCTGGTGGAGATCACCGCCGAGGTGCTGCGCCAGGTCGACGCCAAGACCGGTAAGCCGCTGGTCGACGTCATCGTCGACGAAGCCGAGCAGAAGGGAACCGGCCGCTGGACGGTGAAATCCGCACTGGACCTCGGTGTCCCGGTGACCGGTATCGCCGAAGCGGTGTTCGCCCGGGCGCTGTCGGGTTCGGTGCCCCAGCGCCGGGCGGTGGCCGGATTCGCTTCCGGGAAGCTGGGCGGAAAACCTACGGATGCAGCGCAATTCACCGAGGACGTCCGTCAGTCGCTGTACGCCTCGAAACTGATCGCCTACGCCCAGGGTTTCAACCAGATCCAGGCCGGCTCCGACGAGTACGGCTGGGACATCAAGCCCGGCGACCTGGCCACCATCTGGCGCGGCGGCTGCATCATCCGGGCGAAGTTCCTCAACCGGATCAAGGACGCCTACGCCGCCGACCCGTCACTGCCGAGCCTGATCGCCGACCCCTACTTCCGCCGCGCCGTCGAGTCCAGCGTGGACGGCTGGCGCCGGGTCGTGGTGACGGCCACCGAGTTGGGCATCCCGATACCCGGGTTCGCCTCGGCGCTGTCCTACTACGACGGTTTGCGCACCCACCGCCTGCCGGCGGCGCTGATCCAGGGTCAACGCGACTTCTTCGGCGCCCACACCTACGGCCGCACCGACGCCGATCCGGCCGCGCGGTTCCACACCCAGTGGAGCGGGGACCACACCGAAGTCCAGATGTGAACAGGGGTCTCACCGCGGCCGTCGGGGTGGGGATTATGCTGGTCGCGGGCTGCTCGACACCGACTCCACCGGCCGCGCCACCGTCCGGCGCGTCGGTGACCGACCGGCTGACCTGGACGCCCTGCGGGGAACTGCCCGGGCAGGTCCGCGAGTGCGCCGAACTGAAGGTGCCGCTGGACTACGCCGATCCGGGCGGGCCCACGATCACCCTGGCACTGGCCCGCATCCCCGCCCGCGGACCCGGCGGGCGGCTGGGCGCGATCCTCATCGACCCCGGTGGTCCGGGAATATCGGGGGTGGACGAAATTCTCACGCAGCCAAATCAACTCAGCGATGCGGTCGAGGCCCGCTACGACGTGGTGGGCTGGGACCGGCGCGGGGTGGCCCGCAGCAACCCGGTGTGGTGCCGCACGCCTGCGCAGATGGGCGACTACGCCCGCGCCCTGGCCGGTGCGCAGTGGTCGACGTCGATCGACACCCCCGAGGTGCGGGCCTGGGCTGGGCAGGCCCGGGCCTTCGCCGACGGATGCGCGCAGGGCAACGCCGATCTGCTCCCGCACCTGGGCACCCGCGACTCGGCGCGGGATATGGAGTCCATCCGGATCGCCCTGGGTGAGCCGAAGCTGAACTACCTGGGCTGGTCGCACGGCACTAAACTCGGCGCGTTCTACCTCGACGCCTACCCGGACAAGGTCGGCCGGATGGTGCTCGACAGCGCGATCGACCCGTCGTTGTCGATCACCGACTACAACCGGGCGCAGTCCCAGGCCCTGGAAGCGCAGTTGATGCGGTTCGTGGACTACTGCGCCGCCTCCGGTGACTGTCCGCTACCCGCCGACCACGCCGAGGCCACCGCGGCACTCGAGGAATACCTGCTGTCCCTGCCGGTCACCGGGGCCGATCCCGCCGCGGCCACCCGCGCCGACGTGATGGCCGCGCTGAGCAGTGCGATGTACATCCCCCCGGAGTCCTTCCCGGAACTGCTCTCCGGTCTGCGGGCCGGCCTGGCCGGTGACGGCAGCGGCCTGATCGCGTTGGGCGGATTACGCGTCGACCCGGACGCTGAGCCGTCGAACTACTACAACGCCCTCTATGCGATCAACTGCTATGACTCCAGCCCGACACCGAACCTGCCGGACAGTGCGGCGCTGGCAGCACAGTGGGACGCCGACACACCGATTTTCGGGTCGGCCAACGCCTGGGCCGGACTGCGGTGCAGCGAATTCGCCGTCCGCGATCCGATCGGCCCGGCCCGGGTGCGCGGCGAAGGGGCCCCGCCGGTCGTGATCATCGGGGCGTTGAAGGACGGCGCGACGCCCATCCAATGGTCGCGTGCGTTGGCCGAACAGCTGGTCTCGGCCCGCCTGGTGATCGCCGACACCGATGTCCACTCCGTCTATCCGACCTACAACTCCTGCGTCGAGCGCGTCGTGGACGCCTATCTGTTGGACGGGACGCTCCCACCGCGGGAATCGGAATGCCCCGCCGGGTGAACTAGGCTCAGCCGGTGCGTTTCCTCGACGGGCACGCGCCCGCCCACGACCTGACCTACGACGACGTTTTCGTGGTGCCCAACCGGTCGGACGTGACCTCGCGCTTCGACGTCGACCTGTCCACCGCCGACGGCTCCGGCACCACGATCCCGGTCGTCGTGGCCAATATGAC
>VERS01000459.1 GCA_018882545.1 Mycobacterium sp. | reverse complement strand
GTGTTGACGGCCTCCAGACCCGAGGCACAGAACCGATTGAGCTGCACCCCGCCGACGGTGTCGGGCATGCCGGCGGCGATGACCGCGGTGCGGGCGATGTCGCCGCCCTGGTCTCCGACCGGCGAGACGCAGCCCAGCACGACGTCGCTGATCAGGTTCTCGTCCAGGCTGCCGTGACGGCTGCGCAGCTCGTCGATGAGACCGACGACGAGATTGAGCGGCTTGACCTCGGTCAGAGCGCCGTTCTTGCCTTTGCCGCGCGGGGTTCGGATGGCCTCGTAGATGAAGGCTTCTTCGGACATGTGAATTCCCCTGGTTTTCTAGTTTCAAGGTGTGTGGGTTGATTCCCGGCAGCTTGCAGCGTAGTCGGCAGGGTGGGCAGCTCCATAACGGCCCCGGCCAACCTGTTGGTTGGGACCTCTGGGGCTCGGTTCCCACACGGGTGTGACGCCATCCTCTCCGGCGAGGTCCGGCGTGACGACAACGTCACGCTCGCGGCCACCTACCCTCCTAGTCATGACGGTCGAGCGGCTGCGGCCCTTCTCGGTGAACATCTTCGCCAAGATGTCGGCACTGGCGGCCAGCCTGGGGGCGGTCAATCTCGGCCAGGGCTTCCCCGATGAGGACGGCCCGGCGGCCATGCTGGAGATCGCCCGCCAGGCGATCGCCGACGGCGTCAACCAGTACCCGCCGGGGTTGGGTATCGCCGAACTTCGGGCAGCCATCGCCGCGCAACGGCAGCGGCGCTACGGACAGCGGTTCGATCCCGACACCGAGATTCTGGTCACCGTGGGCGCCTCCGAGGCGATCGCCTCGGCGGTGATCGGTCTCGTCGAACCGGGCTCGGAGGTGCTCGTCGTCGAGCCCTACTTCGACACCTACTCGCCCAACATCGCGATGGCCTGCGCCCGCCGGGTCTCGGTGCCGCTGGTGGCCGACGGCCGCGGCTTCGCTCTTGACGTCGACGCGGTACGGACGGCGATCACTCCCCGAACCCGGGCGATGATCGTCAACTCACCGCATAACCCGACCGGGATGGTGCTCGGCGACGACGAACTGCGGGCACTGGCCGAGGTCGCGGTCGCGGCGGATCTGCTGGTGATCTCCGACGAGGTCTACGAACGGCTGACGTTCTCGGGCTGGCAGCATCGCCCGGTGGCGACGTATCCGGGCATGGCCGAGCGCACCGTCACGATCTCCAGTGCGGCCAAGATGTTCAACTGCACGGGCTGGAAGATCGGGTGGGCCTGCGGACCGGCTGACCTGGTCGCCGGTGTGCGCGCGGCCAAGCAGTACCTGAGCTACGTCGGCGGCGCACCATTCCAGCCGGCCGTCGCCTACGCGCTGGACAACGAGGACGCCTGGGTGGACGGGCTGCGGGACTCGCTGCAGGGAAAACGCGACAGGCTGGCCGCCGCGCTGACCGGCCTCGGTTTCGAGGTGCACGACAGCGATGGCACCTACTTCCTGTGCGCGGATCCGCGGCCGCTGGGGTTCCAGGACAGCACCGCGTTCTGCGAGGAACTGCCGCACCGCGCGGGCGTGGCGGCGATCCCGATGTCGGCGTTCTGCGATCCCGGCGGCACCTCGGACGCGTGGAGGCACCTGGTGCGCTTCGCATTCTGCAAGCGCGACGAAACACTCGACGAGGCGATCCGACGGCTGGACTCGCTGAGCCCTTCCTAGCCGCCCCTAGCCGCCCCTCTTGACCTTGAGCACCTGTGTGCGCAGCCCGTCGGTGGCGGTCTCCATGGCGCCCTTGAGGGTGCGCTTGAGCAGGAAGCCTGGAATCGGGATGGACGGGTCGACAGTGAGGTCGAACCGGACTTTGGTCGTATCGCCCGACGGGGTCAACGTGTAGCGGCCCTCCTGGGCCCGCAGTTGGCTCGACTTGATCAGTTTCCAGCCGGCGGAGGCCGTCGAGAACGAGTACTCCACTTCCATTTCGTCGGTGATCCCCGCGGCCTTGACCTTCATCTTGACCCGTCGGGGGCGGCCGTCGTCATGGGTGTCGAGAACCTGGGCACTCTGGTACTGCGGGGACCACGTCGGCGCGTTCTCGACATCGGCGATGACGTCGAGAATCTCCTCCGGTGTCGCTTCGATGACCACTTCGCGGGAGTCCTTGGCTGCCATGGCCCGACAGTATCGAGCCGGGACGGCTTTAGCTCAGCGATTGCCGATAGGCAGCGACGACCGGTTGCAATTCGTCCGGCGTCCCGCCATGCAGGATCACGGCGTCGGCGCCGTAGTCGAACTCACTTCTGATGCGGGCTGCGCACTGCTGCGCCGAACCGGTCGCCGCCGGTTCAAGCCACTCCTCGGGGATCAGCGTGGCGATGTGCTCGATCTGCGCTGTGGTGGCCTTGTGGTCGATACCCCCGCGCACCGACTGGACCACCGCGTCAGCCCGGAACCTTTGCAGCACAGCCGGATCCCATTGGTTGGTGGTGACCATCAGGTCGCCGTAGCCCTGCAGGTAGGTCGCCAGCCGGGCAACCGTCTTCTTCATCCGCAGTTCTTCGGACAGGTGATCCCCGACGGTGGCGAAGCATGACCACAGTCGGACCGAAGCCGGGTCGCGGCCGGCCTGCTCGGCGGCCTCTTTGACCGTGTGCGCACAGCGCTGCAACGTTTCCGGCGTGAAGTAGGTGTGCAGGATGACATCGTCGAAGACGCGGCCGCCAAGACGCAGCGTCCTGGGACCGAACGCGACCAGCGCCAACCGGATGTCCTCATCGAAGTCGGGATCGAGAGCCAGGATCGGGTACCTGCCCATCGGGCCGTCGTGTCCAACGATCACCTCGCCGTGCCACAGTCTGCGCATCAACTGCGCGAAGTCCTCGAGTTGCGCAGTGCTGACCGCCGGGATCCCGAAGGCGCCGTACACCGCGGCGATACCCCGGCCGACACCGAGGGTGAACCGCCCGCCGGACAGCCGGTGCATCGTGGTTGCCCAGGATCCGGTGATCAGCGGATGGCGGGTGTTGGGATTGGTTGCCGCCGTGGCGATCTGCATACGTTCGGTGACCGCAC
>VERS01000458.1 GCA_018882545.1 Mycobacterium sp. | reverse complement strand
GTTCTGGACCATGCGACCGCTCTCGCGCAGCTGTGCGGCGTCGCCGACCGGCCCCAGTCCGCGGTGGTGTCGGTGGTGCTGGGTGATCCCGAGCGTGCGGTCGCGGCGGCTACCGCCTGCCTGGACGCCGGGGTGCGGGTGGGCTGCTTCCGCCCGCCGACCGTGCCGGTCGGGACGTCACGGCTGCGGCTGACCGCGCGTTCGTCGCTGACCCCCGAGGAGATCCATCTCGCCGGCCGGGTGCTGACCGCTGTGCTGACCCGGTGAGCGTCCTGGTCGTCACCGGCACCGGAACCGGGGTGGGCAAGACGATCGCCACGGCTGCCCTGGCCAGTTGCGCACGCGGTCAGGGCATTCCGGTGGCGGTGTGCAAACCGGTCCAGACCGGCGCCGGGGTGGACGGGGACGGCGATGACGATCTGGCCGACGTGGGCCGGCTGTCCGGGGCGCAGGAACTGGTGTCAGTGGCCCGCTATCCCGAACCGCTGGCCCCGGTGGCCGCGGCGGAACTGGTCGGGCGGCCGCTGCCGACAGCGCAGGAGATGTTGTCGGCGATCGAGGCGGTCGATCAGCCCGGCCGGCTGACTCTGGTGGAGGGCGCGGGTGGACTGCTGGTGGAAATCGGTGCCGGCGGAGTCACCCTGCGTCACCTTGCCACCGAGTTGGGCGCACCGGTGCTGGTGGTCTGCGGGCCGGGGCTGGGCACACTCAACCACACCGCGCTGACCCTGGAAGCCCTTGCCAACCAAGGACTTCGGTGCGCCGGGTTGGTGATCGGGTCCTGGCCGGCCGAGCCCGGCGCCGCCGAAACGTCCAACCGGGTCGCGCTGGCGGGGCTGGCACCGGTTCGGGCGGTGCTACCCGACGGGTCCGGTCGGCTCACCCGGGCTGACTTCGCCGAGATGAGCCGGGCGGCGTTCGACGCCGGCTGGGTCGCCGGCCTGATCTGAGGTGGCGCACTCCATCGAGTTGCTGCTCGACCCCGCCGGTGAGGCGGCGGTGCGAGCGGACTGGCAGTGTCTCGCCGACGCCGGACTGCCCAGCCAGATACGGGTGCATTCACCCACCAACCGACCGCACATCACCCTGCTGGCGGCCCGCCGAATCGGCTCCGGGGTCGACGAGGTTCTGCGCGAGCTGGCCGATCGCCTGCCGCTGGCCTGCGTCGTGGGCGCCCCCCTGGTGTTCGGCGGGCCGCGGCTGACGCTGGCCCGGTCGATCGTCCCGTCGGCTGGGTTGCTGGCGCTGCACGAGGTGGTCTTTCGGCTGGCCGTCCCGTATGCGATCGGGGAGCCGTTCGCGCACTGCCGGCCGGGCGGTTGGAGTCCGCACGCCACTCTCGGGCGCCGTTTCACCGCCGAGCAGATCGGCGCGGCGATGAACGTCCTCACCGAGGGCGCCGGCGGCGCGGGCACCGAGGTGGCCGCTGAGGTCGTCGGACTGCGTCGCTGGGACTCCGACCAGCGGGTCGACCATCTGCTGATCGGGTGAACCGGTGCACTAACCTGTCTTGCGTGACCACCGGCCCGACGAGCGCAGACATCCTGGATCAGGCCCGCGAACAGGTTCTCCAGCGCGGCGAAGGGCTGTCCCGCGAGCAGGTGCTGCAGGTGCTGCGGCTGCCCGACGACCGGCTCGGGGACCTGCTGGCGCTGGCCCATGAGGTCCGGATGCGCTGGTGTGGCCCCGAGGTGGAGGTCGAGGGCATCATCAGCCTCAAGACCGGCGGCTGCCCGGAGGACTGCCACTTCTGCGCCCAGTCCGGGCTGTTCGCCTCTCCGGTGCGCACAGCCTGGTTGGACATTCCCAGCCTGGTGGAGGCCGCCAAGCAGACCGCCAAGACCGGAGCGACGGAGTTCTGCATCGTCGCAGCTGTCCGCGGCCCCGATGACCGCCTGCTGGCTCAGGTGGCCGCCGGTATCGAAGCCATCCGCAACGAGGTGGAGATCCACATCGCCTGCTCGTTGGGCATGTTGAGTCAGGAGCAGGTGGACCGGCTCGCTGCCATGGGCGTGCATCGCTACAACCACAACCTGGAGACCGCGCGGTCGTACTTCCCAGACGTCGTGACGACGCACACCTGGGAGGAGCGCTGGGAAACTCTGCGGATGGTCCGCGCGGCCGGGATGGAGGTGTGCTGCGGCGGAATCCTCGGGATGGGCGAAACCGTTGAGCAGCGTGCCGAATTCGCCGCGGAACTGGCCGAACTCGACCCGCATGAGGTGCCGCTGAACTTCCTCAATCCCCGGCCGGGCACCCCGTTTGGCGAACTTGAGGTGCTGCCGGCCGCTGAGGCGCTCAAGGCGGTGGCGGCATTCCGCCTGGCGTTGCCGCGCACCGTGCTGCGATTCGCCGGCGGCCGGGAGATCACCCTCGGTGATCTGGGAGCCAAGCAGGGCATCCTGGGCGGGATCAACGCGGTGATCGTCGGCAACTACCTGACGACGCTGGGCCGTCCCGCCGAGGCGGACCTGGAACTGCTCGCCGACCTGCAGATGCCCATCAAAGCTCTGAACACCACCCTGTAGACCACCGGTATTCGATGATGACCGAGCAGACACCGACCCCGTTGGGCTCGGGTGGCTACAACGTCTACACCGGTGAACTGTGCGGTGTCACTGAACCGCTCACCGCCGAACTCGGTCTGGAGCCGCCCCGGTTCTGTGCGGCGTGCGGCCGGCGGATGGTCGTCCAGGTGCGGCCGGACGGCTGGTGGGCTCAGTGCTCGCGGCACGGCCGGGTCGACTCGGCCGACCTGGACACCCGGCGATGACGGCCCCACCGCGGCGGTCGCGTCCGGTCGCGGCACTCGGTGTTGTCGTCGGACTCCTCGGGTGCGGTGTCGCCCTGGGGGCGGCCTGGGCGTGGCTGGCGCCGCCGATCCACACCATCACCGCCCTCGCCAAATCCGGTGAGCGGGTGGATGCCTTCCTGGGCAAGGAGGCCGACAACCAGTTCGTCGCGGTGGCCATGCTGATCGGCCTGCTGGCGATGCTGGCGGTGGTCTCGGCGGTGCTGGTGTGGCAGTGGCGGGCGC
>VERS01000457.1 GCA_018882545.1 Mycobacterium sp. | reverse complement strand
TGGGGTCGGCGGCCGGCAGCAGGTGGGCCTCGGAGGTGTCGCGGGATGTCGCCGTGATCACCAGCCAGGAACCCGATCGCGTCGCCTCGACAGTGAGCTCGAAGCGCTGGTCGGGCTCCTCGAAGACCAGGCGGTCCGACGTGGGATCGGTGCCCAGCCGGTGCGCCCACACCTGGAAGGGCCGGTTGACGGCATCGGTGCGCAGATAAAGGTAGGTCGAAGCGTCCGCGCTCCAGGCACCGTCGGGAAAGGTCGCCTCGATCACCTCGGGCAGATCGGAGCCGGTGCGCACGTCGCGGAAACGCAGCCGGTACCGCTCGTCACCGACCACGTCGGCCGACCAGGCCAAGGCCATCCCGTCGGGACTCACTCTGAGTTCACCTGGGTGGAACTCGGCCCCGGGGTGGGCGTCGGCGACCCTCTGCAGGTCGATCAGCACCTCCTGGCCGCACTCAAGGGCTGTGCGGGTCAGGGCGGGGAACTCCGTACCCGGTCGGTGCGTCAGCCGGTAGGTGAACGCACCGGATCTCCAGGGCGCGGACTCCGAGACCGCCGGGACCCGTGCGGTCATCTCGGCGGCCAGTGCTGAGCGCAGCGCCGCCAGCGATGCGATCCGCGACTCGTAGTATCCGCGCTCGGCGTCGAGCAGGGCGAGCAATTCCGCTGTCGGCTCGGCGATCCAGCCGAACGGATCGGCCGCAGGGCCGACATGCGCTGTCGGCGGATCGGGACTCGGGCCGGTCTCCAGTGACATCGAACCTCCGGTGGGCAATTAGCCGCGAACGCCGGACTGCGTAATCAAATGCTGCCATCGTGATCTGGTCAGGCCGATGCAGACAGAAGGAAAATCCCGATGGGACTTCGAACCGCCCGCGTCGCCGCGGTCATCGCCCTACTCCTGGGGCTGCTTTTACCCGCCGCCGCTCCGGTCGGTGCGGACACTGCCAAGTCGGTGTTCACCGTGGGGGTCTCCCAGGATGTCGACTCACTGAACCCCTTCGTCGGGATCACCGCCGCCGCCTACGAGATCTATCAGCTGGTCTACCCGACGCTGACCCAGTACGGGGCCGAGGACTTCAGCATCAAACCCGGTCTGGCCGAGTCCTGGACCGAGTCGCCCGACAAGACGTTCTGGACCTACAAGATCAGGCCCGGCCTGAAGTGGAGCGACGAGGTCCCCCTGACGGCACGGGACGCCGCCTACACCTTCAACCGCATCATCAACGGCACCTTCGAGAAGGTCAACTACGGCAACTACGTCACCAACATCACCAAGGCCGAGGCACCCGATGACACCACGCTGATCCTGCGGGTCGCCAAACCCTCGCCGCTGATGGAGAAGCTGCTGGTCTACATCCTGCCCGAACATGTCTACGCCAAGATCGACGAGACCGCGATCCAGAGCTACAAGAACGAGCCCGCCGACGGCAAACCCATCGTCGGGTCGGGTCCCTTCCTGGTCGCGGAGCGCCAGGTGGGCCAGTTCATCAGGATGGTCGCCAATCCGAACTTCTACCGCGGCAAGCCCGCGGTCGACGAAATCGTCTTCAAGTTCTACGCCAACCCCGATGCCCTCGGCCAGGCTCTGCGCAAGGGCGAGATCGACTACGCCGACGGACTGGAGGCCAACGTCTTCGACTCGCTGGCCGATGCGCCGAACGTCAAACGCCTCGCGGCGGTCTATCCCGGCTTCAACGAACTCGCGTTCAACACCGGGGCGCAGACCACCGACGGCACGCCGATCGGCGACGGCAACCCGCTGCTGAAGGACAAGCGGCTGCGGGAGGCCATCGGTTGGTCGCTGGATCGCAAGACCCTGCTGGAGAAGGTGCTCGGCGGCAACGGCAGTGTCGGCTCCACACTCATCTCGCCGGTATTCGCAACCTGGCACCTCAAGGCCCCCAACGAGGTCAGTTATGACCCGGACAAGGCCAGGTCGCTGCTGGACGCGGCCGGCTACCCGGTGGGTCCGGATGGCGTCCGGCGGGCCGCCGACGGGAGCCCCCTGAGCTTCCGGCTGTTCGGCCGGTCCGATTCGGCGACGTCGAAAAAGGCCGTCGAGTTCATCAAGGGCTATCTCGCTGATGTCGGTATCGAGGCGAACGTGACGCTGATCGCCGAGGACGCCCTGACCGAGAAGGTCGGCCAGGGCGAGTACGACATGTTCGAGTGGGGCTGGGTCGTCGAACCGGACCCCAACTACCAGCTGTCGACCTTCACCTGCGACAAGCGGTCCTATCGGGAGGACGGCAGCGTCGTGGCAAACCTGTCGGACTCGTTCTACTGCAACCCCGCCTACGACAAGCTCTTCGTCGCCCAGAGCCTGGAGACCGACCAGGCGAAGCGAGTCGAGATCGTCAAGCAGATGCAGCAGATCCTCTATGACGACTGGCCCTACGCCCTGACCGTCTATTACGACAACCTTATCGGCTACCGCACCGACAGGTTCGAGGGCTTCGTACCGCAACCCGCCCCCGACGGGTCGTATCTATTCCAGTACGGAACGTGGACCTATGAGAACCTGCGGCCGGTGGCGGCGGGCGCCGGCGCCGGGCGCTCGGGGCCCGCACCGGCGATCATCGGCGTCGTCGCGGCAGTGGTCCGCGCCGGCGGCCTCGCGCTGCTGCTGGTCCGGCGCCGCCGTACCGCGGGAGCCGACGACCGGGAGTGACGGCAGGATGACGCTGCTCGGTGTGTCGGCCCGGACCACGGGCGGTCGCGTGCGCACACCCGGGCGGGGCGCGCGCTACGCGCTGTCGCGGCTGGCCTCGGCGGCCGGCACATTCGTCTTCGTCATCATGTTCAACTTCTTCTTGTTCAGGCTGCTGCCCGGGGACCCCATCTCGCTGTACACCCGCGGCCGCGATGTGGACCCGGAGATCAAACGCCAACTGCAGGCCCGGTTCAACGCTCCGATAGGCGAACAGTTCCTGGCCTACCTGAAAAACCCGTTCGTGCCGGAGTTGCCCTCGCAGCGCTTCAGCGCACCGGTCTGGGACGTGATCGTCCCGCGGATCTGGCCGACCGTGCTGTTGGTCGGCACCGCCAC
>VERS01000456.1 GCA_018882545.1 Mycobacterium sp. | reverse complement strand
GGTCTATACCGCCCGCCAACTGCTTGACGCATTGTTAATGGTGTCCGGCAACGATGCCGCCAACATGCTCGCCGACATGCTCGGCGGGACCCCGGCGGCGATCTCGATGATGAACGCCAAAGCGCTGCAGGTCGGCGCTGGCAGCACCCGGGCCGGCTCGCCCTCGGGGCTCGACGGCCCCGGCTGGGAATCGGTGAGCACCCCGCACGATCTGGCGGTGATCTACCGGGCCGCGTTGAACTACCCGCTGTTCGCCCCGATCCTGCACCAGAGCACCGCGGCATTCCCGGACGGCAACGGCGGGTTCAAGCAGATCGCCAGCCACGACCCCCTGCTGACCGACTATCCGGGCTTCATCGGC
Source organism: Mycobacterium sp. (assembly GCA_018882545.1). Classification (GTDB taxonomy): domain Bacteria; phylum Actinomycetota; class Actinomycetes; order Mycobacteriales; family Mycobacteriaceae; genus Mycobacterium. The sequence goes on along the minus strand of VERS01000456.1, from coordinate 2,694 downwards.
GGCAAGACCGGCTACACCAACCTGGCCCGGGAGACCTACGTGGCGATGGCCCAACGCAACGGGAGACGGCTGGTCGCGGTGATGATGTACGGCTCCGAGGAGTTGTGGGACCAGGGCAGGGCGCTGCTGGACTGGGGTTTCAGCCAGGCGCCCTGAAGCCTGACGCTCAGTAGACCCGGCCGCCCAGGATGATCCGGTCCGGGTGCGCCAGCACCTGCGGCCCGGTGCGTGGGTCGGCGGCGAAACACAGCAGATCCGCCGGGGCGCCGTCGGCCAGGGCGGGCCGCCCCAGCCAGTCCCGGGCGTCCCAACAGGCGGCGCCCAACGCCTCGGTCGGTGTCATCCCGACCCCTTTGAGCGCTTCGACCTCCCTGGCGATCAGTCCGTGCGGGATGTTGCCGCCCGCGTCGCTGCCGGCGAAGATCGCCACACCGGCCTCGCGGGCGGCGCTGATCCGCAGTCCGGAGGTGGCGTGCAGGTCTCGCATGTGGGCGGCGTAGATCGGGAATCGCGTTGCCGCGTCGGCGAATACCGGGAAGTTCTCGATGTTGATCAGGGTCGGCACCAGAGCGGTGCCCCGCTGCGCCATCATCGCGATGGTGTCCTCGGTCAGTCCGGTGCCGTGTTCGATGCAGTCGATCCCGGCCGCGATCAGACCGGGTAGGGCGTCTTCGCCGAACACATGGGCGGTCACCCGGGCACCCTCGGCGTGCGCGGCCTCGACCGCCGCGGCGAGCACCTCGTCGGACCACAGCGGTGCCAGGTCACCGACCGACCGGTCGATCCAGTCGCCGACCAGTTTGACCCACCCGTCGCCGCGGCGAGCCTGCTCGACCACCGCCTCGGGTAGTTGCCATTCGTCTTCGAGTTCTACCGCATAGCCGTGCATGTACCGTTTCGGTCGCGCCAGATGCCTTCCCGCCCTGATGATCTGGGGCAGGTCGTGGTGGCCGTCGAGGCTGCGGGTGTCGATCGGCGACCCGCAGTCGCGCAGCAGCAGGGCCCCGGCGTCGCGTTCGCTGCGGGCCTGACGTATCGCCTCGTCGAGTTCCACGGCACCGCGCGGGCCGAGTCCGACGTGGCAGTGCGCGTCGACCAGGCCGGGGATGACCCAGCCGCCGTCCCACACGGTCTGGGCGCCGGCGACCGGGTCGGCGCGCAGAACTCCGTCGGCGATCCACCACTGCACCGGCTCGCCGTCGGGCAGACCGAGGCCCCGGATGTGCAGGGACATAGCGGGCGGATTAACGCTGGCCGGGGAACTTCAGTTTGGACAGATCCAGGCCGGCCAGGCCGGGCGGCAGTTCGTTGAGACCCTGGGGCATCTGGGACAGATCCGGGAACCCCTCCGGCAGGCCCGCACCCAGCAGCGGGTTGCGTGCCTTCGCCGGCGCCGGGCCCCGCCCCTTGCTCTTGCCCTTCTTCTTGTTCTTGGCGTTGGCGCGCTTGGAGGATCGCCGGCCGAAGCCCATGCCCATCGCACCGGCCATCTGCGACATCATCTTTCGCGCCTCGAAGAACCGGTCGACGAGTTGGTTGACCTCCGACACGCTCACCCCCGACCCGTTGGCGATCCGCAGCCGGCGGGAGGCGTTGATGATCTTCGGGTCGGCCCGCTCCTCCGGCGTCATCCCGCGGATGATGGCCTGCAGCCGGTCCAGGTGGCTGTCGTCCACGGCGGCCAGGGCGTCCTTCATGCCGGCCGCCCCGGGCAGCATGCCCAGCAGGTTTCCGATCGGGCCCATCTTGCGGATCATCAGCATCTGCTCGAGGAAGTCCTCCAGCGTCAGCTCCCCCGAGCCGATCTTGGCGGCGGTCTCCTCGGCCTTCTGGGCGTCGAAAACCTGCTCGGCCTGCTCGATCAGCGAGAGCACGTCGCCCATGCCCAGAATCCGGCTGGCCATCCGGTCGGGGTGGAAGACGTCGAAGTCCTCCAGCTTCTCCCCGGTGGAGGCGAACAGGATCGGCACCCCGGTGATCTCCCGCACCGACAGCGCGGCGCCGCCGCGGGCGTCGCCGTCGAGTTTGGTCAGCACCACGCCGGTGAACCCGACGCCCTGACCGAACGCCTCGGCGGTGGCCACCGCGTCCTGACCGATCATCGCGTCCAGGACGAACAGCGTCTCGTCGGGTTGCACGGCGTCGCGGATGGCGGCGGCTTGGGCCATCAGGACGTCGTCGATACCCAGCCGGCCGGCGGTGTCGATGATGACGACGTCGAAGTATTTGGATCTGGCCTCGGCCAGGCCGGCCGCGGCGACGGCGACCGGGTCGCCGGGCCCCCACCCCTCGGATTCCATCGACTCCACCGAAGTCCCCGGATGTGGGGCGAACACGCTCACACCGGCCCGCTGGCCCACGATCTGCAGTTGGGTCACCGCACCGGGACGCTGCAGGTCGCAGGCAACCAGCAGGGGTGTATGGCCTTGTCCGCGAAGCCATTTGGCCAGTTTCCCGGCGAGGGTCGTCTTGCCGGCACCCTGCAGGCCGGCCAGCATGATCACCGTGGGCGGGGTTTTGGCGAAGGCCAGCTGACGGGTCTCGCCACCGAGGATCCCGATGAGTTCGTCGTTGACGATCTTGACGACCTGCTGGGCGGGATTGAGCGCACCGGACACCTCGGCCCCGCGAGCGCGTTCCTTGACCCGGCCGATGAAGGCCCGCACCACCGGCAGCGAGACGTCGGCCTCCAAC
>VERS01000455.1 GCA_018882545.1 Mycobacterium sp. | reverse complement strand
CTATGTGCACAACCGGGTCAGCAGCATCGACGGTGCGGCGGCCAGAGTCCGTGAACTGGTGCCCGAGGCGCGGGTGGCGGTGGCGCACGGACAGATGCCCGAGGAACAACTCGAGCGCACCGTGCAGGGCTTCTGGAACCGCGACTACGACATCCTGGTCTGCACCACCATCATCGAGACCGGCCTGGACATCTCCAACGCCAACACCCTGATCGTGGAGCGGGCCGACACCTTCGGCCTGTCCCAGTTGCATCAGCTGCGCGGCCGGGTTGGGCGCAGCCGCGAACGCGGCTACGCCTACTTCCTCTATCCGCGCGACACCCCGCTGACCGAGACCGCGCACGACCGGCTGGCCACCATCGCGCAGAACAACGAACTGGGCGCGGGAATGGCGGTTGCGTTGAAGGACTTGGAGATTCGCGGCGCCGGTAACGTACTCGGCGTCGAACAGTCCGGGCACGTCGCCGGGGTGGGGTTCGATCTGTACGTCCGCCTGGTCGGGGAGGCGGTGGAGGCATTCCGGGCGGCATACCGGGCCGCGGCGGACGGCAAGACGATCACCCTCGCCGAGGAGCCCAAAGACATCCGCATCGACCTGCCCGTCGACGCCCACCTGCCGCCGGACTACATCGGCAGCGACCGACTTCGCCTGGAGGCCTACCGCAGACTGGCCGCCGCCGCGGACGAAGCGGCGGTCGCCGCGGTGGTCGACGAACTCATCGACCGTTACGGGGGCCTGCCCGAACCCGCCCAGCGCCTGGTGGCCGTCGCCCGGCTGCGCCTGTTGTGCCGCCAGTACGGGGTGACCGAGGTGGCCGCGGCCTCCGCCACAACCCTGCGGATCTCGCCGCTGAACCTGCCGGACTCCGCCCAGGTGCGCCTCAAACGGATCTACCCGGCGGCCGGCTACCGCGCGACGACCTCGACGGTCCAGGTACCGGTGCCCCGGGTGGGCTCGGGGGTGGGTGCGGCCCGCATCCGCGACCTCGACCTGGTCCAGATGGTGATCGACCTGCTGCTCGCCCTTGATGGGCGTCCGCAGCGCGACGTTGATATAACGACCTTCACAACCGCGGGAAGGAGCTAGCGCGATGACGGTCATCCTGGTCGACCCGCGGCGTCCCGCCCTGGTGCCTGTCGAGGCGGTCGAACTCCTCCGCTCGGACATCCAGTACACCGAGGAGATGCCGATCCGGATCCAGTGGTCGCTGCCCTCGGCCCGCTCGGCGCTGGTCGGGCCCGATGCGGCGGTACTGCTGTCGTCGGATCCCGGGCACCCCGCCGTCAAGGCCCGGCTCGCCGCCGGCGAACGACTGATCGCCGCCCCCGAACCGCGCGCCGGCGAGCGCCTGGTGGACGCGGTGGAAATCATGGACAAACTGCGGACGTCCGGGCCGTGGGAGAGTGAACAGACGCACGACACGCTGCGCCGTTATCTGCTGGAGGAGACCTACGAACTCTTCGACGCGGTGCGCGGCGGCGATGCCGATGAACTGCGGGATGAACTCGGCGACGTGCTGCTGCAGGTGCTGTTTCACGCCCGGATCGCCGAGGAAGCGCCCGGGCGTGCATTCGGCATCGACGATGTCGCCGACGCCTTAGTGCGCAAGCTGGGCAACCGGGTGCCGGCGGTACTGGCCGGGCAGCCCATCACGCTGGAGGATCAGCTGGCCCAGTGGGAGCGGCGTAAGGCCGAGGAGAGAAGCGGTTCGCAGTCCGGCCGGCAGTCCTGCGTCGAGGGCGTACCCACCGCCCAGCCTGCTTTGGCATTGGCGCAGAAGGTGATTGACCGTGTCACCGCAGCCGGGGTGCCCGCCGAACTGATCCCCACCGAGATGACGACGGTTCCGGTCGAGGCAGGCGGTGATGCAGAGAACGCACTGCGTGCGGCGGTCCTGAGTTTCATGGACGATGTTCGCACCGCCGAACAGGCGATCGCCACCAGCCGGTTGGGCGGTGCCGAGGGCGAGCGCCCCATCACAGCCGAGGACTGGCGTGCGCACTGGCCGGAGCGAGTCGACTACGACCCGGCGGGCCTACCGCGCACGGTGGTGCTCTGGCCCGATCGGCAGTCTCCGTAGAAGACCCGGCGCAGCTATGACTCGACTGCAGGTGGAGCAACGCCGTTTTGTGCGCGCCTGCACAGCGGGCCTGTCGGAGAAGACGGCCCTGGTGGCGCTGTCGGTTCAAGGCGATGTCAGCCCGGCCGCGGACCGTCGGATCCGGGCGGCGGCACCTGGTCTGTATCCGGCCGAACCGCTCTACGGGATCACCGAAACCGACTGGCCGGGAGCCTTTCTGGTGCACCAACCCGCAGGCCCGCCCGCGGATGTCGACGACGGGTACCTCGGCCGGCTGGGTGAGTGGGTGGTGGCGCTGACAGTGGCCATTCAGCGCTGGGGCCGCGATCCGGTCTGGCGGGGCCGGGTCCTGGCGGCCGGGCAGGGACGGTTGAGGTTGGCGATACCCTGGCACCGCCCCGACTTCTTCGATGCGGCGTTGTCGGTGGCTCTGGAATTGGTGTCCGACTGGTGCGGACCGGTTGAGGGTTCGCAATCCCAGCCGGCCTGGCAGTCCTGGCTCAGCGACGAGCCCGACCGCGTGCACCGACTGGACCGTTACTTCGACGGCCGGTGGCCGGACATCCAGGCGGGCGGGTTCGCGCCCAACACGCTGCGCTTCATGGAGGCCGCTGCGCGGCGTCAGATACCCGTCGACGTGCTGCCCAGTTTCGTCCAGATCGGTTGGGGCGCGCACAGCCTGCGGTTCGACATGGCGACGACGGGGCAGACCAGCTGGATCGCCAAGACCATGGCCAAGAACAAACTCAAGACGAGTCGAACACTGGCCAATGCGGGCATACCCGTTCCGCCCTGCGGTCTGGTCAGCGACCTCGGACAGGCCCGGCGGGCGGCCGAGGAGTTGGGCTGGCCGGTGGTGGTCAAGCCGCTGGATCAGGACGGCGGGAACGCGGTGGCGCCCGGCATCCGGGATCCGGACCGGCTGGCGCAGGCCTTCGATGCCGCCAGTCGACTCAGCCCGGGCAGAGTCCTGGTGG
>VERS01000454.1 GCA_018882545.1 Mycobacterium sp. | reverse complement strand
GTGCTGCCCAGACCCACCGAATCCCGCGCCAGGCCGACGGTGCGCAACGCGGGAACCACCGCGATGTCGGGGTGGGCCGCGGTGGCGGCGGCGGCGATGCGGGCCACCGGGTCACCGCCGCGGCGGCGGGCCGACGCCCGGCGGGTGGGTGCCGGGACCACCGACACCGGCAGGGCCAGCACACCCCAGCTCAGGAGCCGGTGGATACCGACCGCCAGGGTCCGGGCGAGCGGGTCGACCAGGTCGCGGCGGCCGTGCTCCTTGACCGCGACGATGCCCTGCCGGCGAGGGCCGGCGTACCGCCCCAGCGAGAAGACCGGCACGCCGGGGTCGATGCGCGGGGTGACCACCTCGGGCTGGTCGGTGTGCACCCGCAGTGCGGCGGCGCAGGCGCCGCACCACCGGACCGCCGGGCATCCGCAGCCGCCGCAGGACAGCGGCAGCACCAGGTCGAGCATGCGGTCATTGTGAACCCGGGGTCTGACCGGATTGGAAATCCGCGCTCAGCCCGGCATCACCGGCACCGCGCCGGGTGTCATGAACGGCCGCAACTCGGTCCAGGTCTGCCCGTTGGCGGCATCGGTGGCCAGCAGTTGCAGCACACCGCGGGCGTCGGCGACGTACACCGCCGAGGGGTTGGCCGCCACCGCCGACACCGGCATCACCAGGTTGTTGCTCGGGCCGTCGGAGTTGACCCCGTCGAGGTTGACGTAGGACACCGGGTGGGCCGGATCGCGGCGGGTGACGACCATATCGTCGCCGGTGCGCCAGGACAGCGCCACCACCGAGGCGCCCAGACCGAAACCGATCCGGCGCGGATAGGTCAGCGCGAACTCCCCGCCGGGGGTCTGCTCGACCCCGGCCAGCACCACCTCGCCCTCGATGACCATGGCCACCCGGGTGCCGTCCCGGGACACCTGCAGTTCACTGATCGCCCCGGGGTAGCGCGCGGTCACCGCCGCGGAGTCCACCGGGATCAGGGCCGGCTGGCCGGAGGCCTCCTCGCGGATCACCCGCACCACGTTGTTGCCGTCGACGACCACCCACACCGCGTCGTCGAGCGCCCAGGACGGCCGGGACAGGGTCCGCCCGTCGGTGGCCTGCACGGCCTGCCCACCGCTGGGCCCGATCCACAGCGCCGCACCGGATCCGGGCGGGCCGCCCACCGCCGCCACATCGCGGCCGGACCGGGAGATCATCGCCGCGCGCAGATCGGTCATCGCCCCGAACGAACCGGGCAGCTTGACCGACCGCTGGCCGTCCAGGGCCATCATCGACCCGCCGATCAGGGCGTGCACCCCCGCTGAGGCGGCGTCCACGGCCCCCGGGTCGGTGGCGGCGACGTCGGTGGTCTTCCACCCGTCGACGAACCGGTCGTCGAGGGGGGCGCCGTCGACGTTGATCAGATAGGGCCCGGTGATGTCGGAGCGGGCCATGGTCCAAATCAGTTGTGCCGCAACCAGAAGCCGGCTGGCGGGATCGGTGGTGGTGAGGTTCTCCAGGTCCACCCGGGCCCCGCCGTAGCCGCGGCCCACACCGGTCTTGCCGCCGTCGGCCCGGGTGACCGGTCCGCGCATCTTCAGCGGCGGCCCGAGCAGGTTCTTGACCGCCTTGGCCATCTCCGGGCGGGGTCCGGCGATGAGCTTGTTGACCAGTTCGGTGGCCAGCATGTCCGGATCGGACACCGCGACGTAGCGCGGGTCGGGGACGACGGTCTTGCCGGTCGGGTCGATGAAGTACAGGGTGTAGCGCTTGTAGGCGGTCTGGAACTGCTGCCAGTCCAGGAAGACGCCGTTGGGCAGCCTGTCGATGCGCCAGCCCTCGGGTGTCTGCACCAGTTCGATGGGTCCGGGGTCGGGCAGTTTGCCCTCACCGGTCTCGAAGACGCCGACATCGGAGATCGAACCGAGGATGTCGGCCTGCATCGTCACCGAAACCTTGTTCGCCGAACGGTTTTCGGCGAACACCACCTTGTCGATCAGCAGGGCGCTGCCCTGGTCGTCCCAGTCCTTGGACGCCGACTCGGTCAGGAACTGGCGCGCCGCCTGGTGCCGGTTGGCCGGATCGGCGGTGGCTTTGAGGAATTCGCGCAGCAACTGCTCGGGGTTCATCGCCGGGTTGGGTTCGGGCAGCTGTTTGGGACTCGGGCGTTCCACGGTCCCGATCGCCTGCGGCGCTGAGGAATCGGGCACCCCGGCGCAGCCGGGCAGCAGCCCCAGCACTCCGGCCAGCAGGCCGGCCAGGACCACGCTCGGCAGCGGCCGGGTCACGCCCGGTCTCCCGCGGTCTGGCGCTGCCGGAGCCGGTCGGGGGGTTTCAACGGCAGCGGACTAGTGGTCACCTTGTGCCCGCGGACCAGCGGCAGGGTCAGGCGGAAGCAGGCCCCGCTGCCCGGCTCGCCCCACGCCTCCAGCCGGCCCTGGTGCAGCCGGGCGTCCTCGATGCTGATCGCCAGCCCCAGCCCGGTTCCCCCGGACCGGCGCACCCGCGAGGGGTCGGAGCGCCAGAACCGGCTGAACACCAGCTTCTCCTCCCCCGGCCGAAGGCCCACCCCGAAGTCCCTGACGGTCACGGCGACGGTGTCTTCGTCGGCGCCCATCCGGATCTGCACCGGCCGGTGTTCGGCATGGTCGATGGCGTTGGCGATCAGGTTGCGCAGGATGCGTTCCACCCGGCGTGGGTCGACCTCGGCGATCACCGGCTCTTCGGGCAGTTCCACCTGCAGGTCGATACCGGAGTCGGCGGCCAGATGTCCCACCTTGCCCAGCGCGCTGTTGACCGTCGAGCGCAGATCCACCGCCTCCACCGACAGCTCGGCCACACCGGCGTCGTGCCGGGAGATCTCCAGCAGATCGTTGAGCAGCGCCTCGAACCGGTCGAGCTCGTTGACCAGCAGTTCGGTCGAGCGGCGCAGCGCGGGGTCGAGCTCCTCGCTGTGGTCGTAGATCAGGTCAGCGGCCATCCGGACCGTGGTCAGCGGGGTGCGCAGCTCGTGGCTGACGTCGGAGGTGAACCGGCGTTGCAGGTTGCCGAACTCCTCGAGCTGGGTGATCTGGCGCTGCAGG
>VERS01000453.1 GCA_018882545.1 Mycobacterium sp. | reverse complement strand
GTTGCGGCAAACCCGTCCATGACAGGCATCTGCAGGTCCATCAAAATCGCGTCGTAGCGTTCGGGGCCACCGCGCATCGCCTTGTCAACGGCCTCTTTGCCGTTGTTGGCGATGTCCACGCTCGCGCCGGCCAGGTGCAGCAGCTCAACAGCAATTTGCTGATTGATCTCGATGTCTTCGACCAGCAGCAGCCGCACGCCGTCCAGCCGCGGCAGCGCCTCTACATCCTGCGGCGCGGCCGGCCGGCCACCAGCGAGCGTCGTCAGCAGGTCGACCAGCCCCGACTGCGTGACCGGCTTGTCGAGGATCCCATCGACGCTACTGCCCACTGCCGCGTTGCTGGCCTCGGCATGGCCCATCGCGGTCACCAGCGCCACCTAGGACGTGGCCGCGACGCGGATGAACCGCTCGTAGCCGTTCTCCTCCAGCTCCTCGGCCAGTTCCGGACCGCCGGATTCCACGATCCGGCCGTCGACGAAGACATGCACGAACTGCGGGTGGATGTAGCGCAGGATCCGGGTGTAGTGAGTGATGAGCAGCACGCCGGCGTGCTCCGCCGCGGCGAAGCGGTTCACCCCGTCACTGACGACCCGCAGGGCGTCGACGTCGAGTCCGGAGTCGGTCTCGTCGAGGATGGCGATCTTGGGTTTGAGCAGACCCAACTGCAGGATCTCGTGGCGCTTCTTCTCCCCGCCGGAGAAACCTTCGTTGACACTGCGCTCGGCGAACTGCGGGTCGATCTGCAGATCACCCATCGCCGCTTTGACCTCCTTGACCCAGTGCCGCAGTTTGGGCGCCTCGCCCCGGATGGCGGTCACCGCGGTGCGCAGGAAGTTCGACATCGAGACACCGGGCACCTCGACCGGGTACTGCATGGCCAGGAACAGCCCGGCCCGAGCCCGCTCGTCGACGCTCATCTCCAGCACGTCCTGCCCGTCCAGGGTGATGGACCCCGAGGTGACGGTGTACTTGGGGTGACCGGCGATCGCGTAGGACAGCGTCGACTTGCCGGATCCGTTGGGGCCCATGACCGCGTGGGTCTCTCCCGACCGCACCGTCAGGTTGACGCCCTTGAGGATCTCTTTCTCGCCGCCCTCGGGGGTGGCCACGCAGACGTGCAGATCCTTGATTTCCAGCGTCGAGACTTCCAGCGTCGAGGTGTCCAGCGTTGAGGTGTCCGGGGTGCTCATGAGTCCGTTCTCGTTTCGGTGATGGCCAGTTCGTGTTCGATGGCGTCGGTCAGTCGGTCCCGGATCGCCGGAACGGCGATCTTGGCGATGATCTCGCCGAAGAAGCCGCGCACCACCAGGCGGCGGGCCTGCTCTTCGGGGATACCGCGGGCCTGCAGGTAGAACATCTGCTCGTCGTCGAAGCGTCCGGTGGCGCTGGCGTGGCCGGCGCCGACGATCTCGCCGGTCTCGATCTCCAGGTTGGGCACCGAGTCGGCCCGGGCGCCGTCGGTCAGCACCAGGTTGCGGTTGACCTCGAAGGTGTCGGTCCCGGTGGCTTCGGCGCGGATCAGCACGTCGCCCACCCAGACGGTGTGCGCATCGGGGGCCTTGGATTCCGGGTCCCCCTGCAGCGCACCCTTGTACAACACATTGGACCGGCAGTTGGGCTGGCTGTGGTCGACAAGCAGTCGGGACTCCAGATGCTGGCCGGCGTCGGCGAAATACAAGCCGAGCAGTTCGGCGTCACCGCCGGGTGCGTCATAGCGGACCGTGGCCGACATCCGCACCACCTCGCCGCCGAGGGTGACCGCGACGTGCCGCAGCACCGCGTCCTTGCCGAGGCGGGCGTGCTGTGCGCTGACGTGCACCGCATCATCGGCCCAGTCGGCGATCCAGACCACCGTCAGGCGGGCCGCGTCGGCGAGCACGAATTCGACGTTGTCGGCGTAGGTTCCGCTGCCGCGCAGGTCGATCACGGCAGTCGCCTCGGCGAGTTCGCCAACCCGGATCTGCAGGTGGCCGTATGCGGTTTGGCCGGCGCCGGGTCCGTCGATGGTGATCTCCACCGGCATCTGGGTGTGCGCGCCGCGGTCGACGGTGACGATGGTGGCGTCCTCGAAGGCCGAGAATGCCTGGGCCGCAACCCGGTCAGCGGGCACTCCGCCCCGGCCGAGGCGCTCGTCGCCGCGCTGAACCGTCTCGACGGTCACACCGCCCTGTTCGGAGACGGTGATCCGCGACGGTCCGCCGGGGGTAGCGCTGCCGTCATGCAGACCACGCAGCCGCCGCAGCGGGGTGAACCGCCACAGCTCATCGCGGCCGCCGGGCACCTCGAAGGCGTTGACGTCGAAGGAGGCGAACTGTTCGCCCTTGTTGACGGCCAGGCCGGTACTTGCGGAAGCCTCCTGCACACCGGTCATCCGACCGCGCCTTCCATCTGCAGTTCGATCAGCCGGTTGAGTTCCAGCGCGTACTCCATCGGCAGTTCCTTGGCGATCGGTTCGACGAAGCCGCGCACCACCATCGCCATCGCCTCGTCTTCGGTCAGACCGCGGCTCATCAGGTAGAACAGCTGATCCTCGCTGACCTTGGAGACGGTCGCCTCGTGGCCCATGGTCACGTCGTCCTCGCGGATGTCGACGTAGGGGTAGGTATCGCTGCGACTGATCGTATCGACCAGCAGCGCATCGCATTTCACGCTCGAGCGCGAGCCGTGCGCCCCCTTGTTCACCTGGACCAGGCCCCGGTAGGAGGCACGGCCACCGCCGCGGGCCACCGACTTCGAGACGATGTTGCTCGAGGTGTTGGGGGCCAGGTGCAGCATTTTCGCACCGGTGTCCTGGTGCTGCCCCTCGCCGGCGAACGCGACCGAGAGCACCTCGCCCTTGGCGTGCTCCCCGGTCATCCACACCGCCGGATACTTCATGGTGACCTTGGAGCCGATGTTGCCGTCGATCCACTCCATGGTCGCCCCGGCCTCGGCGCGGGCTCGTTTGGTGACCAGGTTGTAGACGTTGTTCGACCAGTTCTGAATCGTGGTGTACCGGACGCGTGCGCCGGGTTTGACGATGATCTCCACCACCGCCGAATGCAGCGAGTCGCTGGTGTAGATCGGCGC
>VERS01000452.1 GCA_018882545.1 Mycobacterium sp. | reverse complement strand
CTCCCGGGACTCCTCGACCCGGCGGCGGGCCGTGCGGCCGGCGGTGTGCAGCGCCGAGGCGTTGCCGACAGTTGTCATGGCGGCGGCCATTGCCTCGATGGCTTGCGCAAGCATCGGGGTGGTGGCTGCGTGGTCGAGGTACACCGACCGGTCCTGGCTCATGGCCCGTTCAGGATACCGGCGCTGCCGGGGTGGCCGGGGGACTCGGTGCCCCGGGTGGGTGGAGGTGATCAGCCCCGGCGGGCCTTGATGGCGTCGGTCAGCTGGGGTGCGACGCTGAACAGGTCGCCCACCACGCCGTAGTCGGAGATCTCGAAGATCGGCGCTTCCTCGTCCTTGTTCACCGCGACGATGGTCTTGCTGGTCTGCATGCCGGCCCGGTGCTGGATCGCCCCGGAGATGCCCAGCGCAATGTAGAGCTGCGGGGACACCGTCTTACCGGTCTGGCCGACCTGGAACTGGCCCGGGTAGTAGCCGGAGTCCACCGCGGCGCGGGAGGCGCCGACCGCGGCGCCCATCGAGTCGGCGAGCGCCTCGACGACGGTGAACTTCTCGGCGCTGCCGACACCCCGACCACCGGCGACCACGATGGCGGCCTCGGCCAGTTCCGGGCGGTCCCCGGCGACGGCGGGCTTGCGGGCGGTGATCCGGGTGGCGTTGGGGGCCGGGGCGGGCACCTCGACGCTGACCTGCTCACCGGCACCCGGACTGGGCTGGGCGTCGACGGCGCCGGGACGAACGGTGATCACCGGGACATCGGCGTTGACCTTCGCGTCGACGGTGAACGCGCCACCGAAGATGGAGTGCACGGCGGTGCCGTCGGAGCGGATGTCCACCACGTCGGAGAGCACACCGGAGCCGATCCGGGCGGCCAGCCGGCCGGCGATCTCCTTGCCGTCGGCGGTGGCGGGCAACAGGACCGCGGCCGGGGCGGCCGACTCGACCAGGTTGGCCAGCACGTCGACGAACGGGGTGATCAGGTAGTTCTCCGCGTCGGCGGATTCCGCGACGTAGATCTTGGCCGCTCCGGCGGCCTTGAGGTCCTCGGCCAGCGGCGCGGCGGTGCCGGGGGCACCGACCACGACAGCCGACGGCTCGCCCAGCGCGCGGGCGGCCGTGATGAGCTCGGTGGTGACCTTCTTCACCGCGCCCTCGGAGTGCTCGACGAGCACGAGTACTTCAGCCATGAGAGTTCTCTTTTCTCGGGTTTGGGTTTTTGCTAGATGATCTTCTGGGCGACGAGGTACTCGGCGATCTTGGTGCCGCCCTCGCCATCGTCGCTGACCTTCTCGCCGGCACTCTTGGCGGGCTTGGGGGTGGAGTTCAGCACCGTCGACCCGGCGTTGGCCAGGCCCACCTCCTCGGCGTCGACGCCGATGTCGGCCAAGGTCAGCGTCGTGACCTCCTTCTTCTTGGCGGCCATGATGCCCTTGAAGGACGGGAAGCGCGGCTCGTTGATCTTCTCGTGCACGCTGACCACCGCCGGCAGGGTCGCCTCGACGCTGAACAGGCCCTCGTCGGTCTCCCGCTCGCCCTTGATGGTGGTGCCCTCGATCTGCACCGAGCGCATGTGGGTCAGCTGAGGCAAGCCCAGGTACTCGGCGATGATCGCCGGGACCGCGCCGCCGGTGCCGTCGGTGGCCTGGTTACCGGCGATCACCAGATCGGTGCCCTCGATGGTGCCCAGCGCGCGGGCCAGCGCCCAGCCCGTCTGCACCATGTCCGAGCCGTGCAGCCGCTCATCGAGCAGGTGCACACCTTTGTCGGCGCCCATGGACAGCGCCTTGCGGATGGCCTCGGTGGCCCGCTCGGGTCCGGCGGTGAGCACGGTGACCGTGCTCTCCCCGCCTTCCTTCTCCTTGATCAGCAGCGCCTCTTCCACGGCGCGCTCGTTGATCTCGTCCAGCACGGCGTCGGCCGCTTCGCGGTCGAGGGTCCAGTCACCGTCGGAGAGCTTGCGCTCCGACCAGGTGTCGGGGACCTGTTTGATCAGCACCACGATATTGGTCATGGCTATCTACGTCCTCCTGGCAGGCGTCCTGCGGCCGGGACGGGCCGCAGGGGGTGTCACATCCGCTGACCACACCATGTTACTAGTCGGTAACTTCTGGCGGATCGCACCACTACGATAACCCGCCCGCGGCGGTGTTCCCGCAGGCCCGTTGCGGCCGCCCGGGTTCGCGAATCGCGGCGGGCAGGTTAGCCTGCGTTGCGATGAACGCTGACCTGACGGACGCCGCCGGCGGCGGTCTGCCACTGACCGGCGAGCGGACCGTCCCCGGCCTGGCCGAGGAAAACTACTGGTTCCGCCGCCACGAGGTGGCCTATCTGCGCTGCGCTGATATCTGCGCTGGTCAGGACGTCCTGGAGGCGGGCTGCGGGGAGGGCTACGGGGCCGACCTGATCGCCTCGGCGGCACGCCGGGTGGTGGCTGTGGACTACGACGCGGCGACGGTGGCCCATGTGCGGGCCCGCTATCCCCGGGTGGAGGTGCTGGCGGCCAATCTGGCCGCGGTCCCGATGCCCGACGCCTGCGTCGACGTTGTGGTGAACTTCCAGGTCATCGAGCATTTGTGGGATCAGCCACAGTTCATTACCGAATGCTTACGGTTGCTGCGTCCGGGCGGCCGGCTCCTGATCTCCACACCGAACCGGATCACCTTCAGCCCCGGCAGCGACACTCCGGTCAACCCGTTCCACACCCGCGAACTCAACGCCGCCGAATTGCGGGATCTGTTGGAGGACGGCGGATTCCGGGTGGAGACGATGTACGGGGTGTTCCACGGCCCCCGGCTGGCCGAGCTGGACGCCCGCCACGGTGGCTCGATCATCGACGCCCAGATCGCCCGGGCGCTGGCCGATGCCCCGTGGCCGGCGGATCTGCTGGCCGACGTGGCGTCGGTGCGCTGCGAGGACTTCGAGATCAGCGCGGCGGCGGCCCGCGACATAGATGACAGCCTGGACTTGCTGGCGATCGCGGTCCGCCGGTGAACCCCGGCACCCCGGGAGCGGTCCCCGGGCAGTTCAGCCTCGTCCTGCACACCCACCTGCCGTGGCTGGCCCACCACGGCCG
>VERS01000451.1 GCA_018882545.1 Mycobacterium sp. | reverse complement strand
GCACAAACTCGAGAGCCGGGTGCGCCGCAGTAAGGACCGCCGCAAGGTGCACTACGGCGACAAGACCCCGGTCTCGCTGCACCAGGCCGCCGCGGCGGCCGCGCCACTGGACCTCGCCGAGGCCTTCAACCCCGCGCCGACCGCCCCGGCCGACTCCGCCGAACCGGCCGCCGAGGAGCACGAACCCGGCCAGATCGTGCGGGTCAAGGAGCACCCGGCCAAGCCGATGTCGGTGGATGACGCCCTCTACGAGATGGAACTGGTCGGCCACGACTTCTTCCTGTTCCACGACAAGGAGGCCGACAAACCGTCGGTGGTCTACCGGCGACACGCCTACGACTACGGCTTGATCCGGCTGGTGTGATCCCGCTGGTGTGATCCGCCTGGTGAGGCGGTAGAGCCACGTCGCCTAGGATGGAGTCGCTGAAGCCGCCAATCCGGTAGGGGATGCCTCCCCTCAGACGTTCCAGGGGAACAAGTGCTGTCGAAGTTGCTGCGCATCGGTGAAGGTCGCATGGTCAAGCGCCTGCGCGGGGTCGCCGACTATGTCAATACCCTCTCCGACGACGTCGAGAAACTCACCGACGCCGAGTTGCGGGCCAAGACCGATGAGTTCCGCGCCCGCGTCGAGGGCGGCCAGTCACTCGACGAACTCCTGCCGGAGGCCTTCGCGGTGGCCCGCGAGGCGGCCTGGCGCGTGCTCGGCCAGCGTCACTTCGACGTCCAGGTGATGGGCGGGGCCGCGCTGCACTTCGGCAACGTCGCCGAGATGAAGACCGGTGAGGGCAAGACCCTGACCTGCGTGCTGCCCGCCTACCTCAACGCGCTGGGCGGCAAGGGCGTGCACGTCGTCACCGTCAACGACTACCTGGCCAAACGCGACAGCGAGTGGATGGGCCGGGTGCACCGCTTCCTGGGCCTGGACGTCGGGGTGATCCTGTCCGGGCTGACCTCCGACGAGCGTCGCCAGTCCTACGCCGCCGACATCACCTACGGGACCAACAACGAGTTCGGCTTCGACTACCTGCGCGACAATATGGCCCACTCGCTGGAAGACCTGGTCCAGCGTGAGCACAACTTCGCCATCGTCGACGAGGTCGACTCGATCCTCATCGACGAGGCCCGCACACCGCTGATCATCTCCGGCCCGGCCGACGGCGCCTCGCACTGGTACTCCGAATTCGCCCGGCTCGCGCCGATGATGGAGAAGGACGTCCACTACGAAGTGGACCTGCGCAAACGCACCGTCGGCGTGCATGAGGTGGGGGTGGAGTTCGTCGAGGACCAACTCGGGATCGACAACCTCTACGAGGCGGCCAACTCCCCGCTGGTCAGCTACCTCAACAACTGTCTGAAGGCCAAGGAACTCTTCCAGCGCGACAAGGACTACATCGTCCGCGACGGCGAGGTGCTGATCGTCGACGAGTTCACCGGCCGCGTGCTGCTGGGCCGCCGTTACAACGAGGGCATGCACCAGGCCATCGAGGCCAAGGAGAAGGTCGAGATCAAGGCCGAGAACCAGACCTTGGCCACCATCACCCTGCAGAACTACTTCCGGCTCTACGACAAGCTGGCCGGGATGACCGGCACCGCCGAGACCGAGGCGGCCGAGCTCTATGAGATCTACAAACTCGGCGTGGTGCCCATCCCGACCAACCGCGACATGGTCCGCAAGGACCAGACCGACCTCATCTACAAGACCGAGGAGGCCAAGTTCATCGCCGTCGCCGACGACATCGGGGAACGGTACGAGAAAGGCCAGCCGGTTCTGATCGGCACCACCAGCGTCGAGCGCTCCGAGTACCTGTCCCGGATGCTGCAGAAGCGGAACGTCCCGCACAGCGTGCTCAACGCCAAATACCACGAGCAGGAAGCCGGCATCATCGCCGAGGCGGGCCGGCGCGGCGCCGTCACGGTGGCCACCAACATGGCCGGCCGCGGCACCGACATCGTGCTCGGCGGCAACGTGGACTTCATCGTCGACCAGCGGCTGCGCGACCGCGGACTGGATCCGGTGGAGACCCCCGAGGAGTACGACGAGGCCTGGCTGGTCGAGCTGCCCAAGGTCAAAGACCAGGTCGCCGAGGAGGCCGAACTGGTCCGGGAGGTCGGCGGCCTCTACGTGCTGGGCACCGAGCGGCACGAATCCCGGCGCATCGACAACCAGTTGCGCGGCCGGTCGGGCCGCCAGGGCGACCCGGGGGAGTCCCGGTTCTACCTGTCGCTGGGTGACGAGTTGATGCGACGGTTCAACGGCGCCACCCTGGAGGCGCTGCTGACCAGGCTCAACCTGCCCGATGACGTGCCGATCGAGGCCAAGATGGTCACCCGCGCCATCAAGAGTGCCCAGACCCAGGTCGAGCAGCAGAACTTCGAGATCCGCAAGAACGTGCTCAAGTACGACGAGGTGATGAACCAACAGCGTTCGGTCATCTACGAGGAGCGCCGCCGCATCCTCGACGGCGAGGACCTCAAGGATCAGTCCCACGACATGCTCGTCGACGTCATCACCGCCTACGTCGACGGTGCGACGGCCGAGGGCTACTCCGAGGACTGGGATCTCGAGCAGTTATGGGGCGCGCTGCGCACGCTGTATCCGGTGGGGGTGGACCACCGCGACCTGATCGACTCCGACGCCGTCGGCGAGGCCGGTGATCTGACCCGCGAGGAGCTGCTGGAGGTCCTCGTCGCCGATGCCACCAAGGCCTATGCCAAGCGCGAAGCCGACGTCGATGCGGTCGGCGGGCCCGGCGCGATGCGGCAACTGGAGCGCAACGTGCTGCTCAACGTGCTCGACCGCAAGTGGCGCGAGCACCTCTACGAGATGGACTATCTCAAGGAGGGCATCGGTCTGCGGGCGATGGCGCAACGCGACCCGCTGGTGGAGTATCAGCGTGAGGGGTACGACATGTTCACCGGCATGCTCGACGCGCTCAAGGAGGAGTCGGTCGGCTTCCTGTTCAACGTGCAGATCGAGGCCGCCCCGCAGGCGCCGGCGGTCGCGGCGCAGGCCATGCCGGAGGGTCTGCGCGCCCGCGGTCTGCAGGAGGAGGATTCCCGCCCGCTGACCTACGTGGGGC
>VERS01000450.1 GCA_018882545.1 Mycobacterium sp. | reverse complement strand
GGTCGGCACCCCGGCGCGGGCCCGAACCCGGTTCGTCGACGCCGACACCGAGCAGGTGGTCGGCCAGGTTGCTGACGTGATCGCCGAACTGCGGCCGCATGTCGTGGTCACCTACGACCCAAACGGCGGATACGGCCACCCCGACCACATCCAGGCCCACCGGGTGACCACTGCGGCTCGGGCCGCCGCGGCCGACCGCTGGGAGGTGCCCAAGTTCTACTGGACGGTGCTGTCCACCAACGCATTTCGACGTGGCCTGAAGCAGCTGGATCCGGCCGACCTGGAGCCGGACTGGATCCGGCCCGATGACGATTCGTCCTTCACCGTCGCCGAGGAGCGCATCACCACCGTCATCGACGCACCCGAACATCGGGCCGCCAAAGTGGCGGCGATCGCCGCGCATGCCACCCAGGTGACGCTGGGTCCGACCGGGCGGGCGTTCAGCCTCTCCAACAAGGTCGTACTGCCGGTGCTGACCGAGGAGCACTACGTGCTGGTGGCAGGACCGTCGGGGGGTACCGGCCGGGAGGACGATCTGCTGGCGGGTCTGGACCTGTGACGGCGCCGTCGCCGCTGGCCCGAGTCGTGTTGGGCCTGCTCGCGTTGGACGGCGTGCTCTCGGCCATCATGGGCGCACTCCTGCTGCCCGCGCGTCTGGGTTCGGTGCCGTTCCCGGTCAGCGCCCTGGCCAGCGGGCTGGTCAACGCGGCCCTGGTGTGGGCGGCGGGGTTCTGGACCCAGGGCGGCAGACTGGCCGCCCTGCCCCTGTGGACCTGGATGGCCACCGTGGCGGTCCTCGCCTTCGGCGGCCCCGGCCGCGACATCGTTTTCGGTGGCCCCGGGATCATGGGCTTGTCGCTGATCCTGTTCATCGCCCTCGGCGCCCTGCCGGCGGCGGTGCTGTTGCGGGGTATGCGCTGACTTATCGGGCCCCGGTGTATGCGCGGTAAGCGACCCGGAGTCCTCGGCGTCGTGCTGGGTGGGCTGGGACTACTGTGGTGCCATGTCGACGGGGCCGAACGGCGCGGCACTGCGCCGGGTGTTGCGCCGGGCTCGCGACGGGGTGGCGCTCAACATCGACGAGGCGGCCCTGGCCATGACGGCCCGCGGGGACGATCTGGCTGATCTGT
Source organism: Mycobacterium sp. (assembly GCA_018882545.1). Classification (GTDB taxonomy): domain Bacteria; phylum Actinomycetota; class Actinomycetes; order Mycobacteriales; family Mycobacteriaceae; genus Mycobacterium. The sequence continues at coordinate 1,954 of VERS01000450.1, read as the reverse complement.
GTGACAGTGCGGGCCGGGTGCGCGACGCCGGACTGGTGTCGGCCGGCCGGCGAGGTCCCGGGGGGCGGCTGCCGGTCTCCTACTCCCGCAAGGTGTTCATCCCGATCACCCATCTGTGTCGCGACACTTGCCACTACTGCACCTTCGTCACGGTGCCCGGCAGACTCCGCGCCGAGGGCCGGGGCATGTATCTGGAGTCCGACGAGATCGTCGACATCGCCCGGCGGGGAGCCGACCTCGGGTGCAAGGAAGCTCTCTTCACCCTCGGTGACCGGCCCGAGTCCCGTTGGCCCGACGCCCGGCGGTGGCTCACCGAACGCGGCTATGACTCCACGCTGGACTATGTGCGGGCCGCCGCGATTCGGGTGCTCGAGGAGACCGGTCTGCTTCCGCACCTCAATCCGGGTGTGATGAGTTGGACGGAGATGTCCCGGCTGCGGCCAGTGGCGCCGTCGATGGGCATGATGCTGGAGACCACCTCGCGGCGACTCTTCGAGACTCGAGGGCTGGCTCACTACGGCAGTCCGGACAAGGATCCGGCAGTGCGGCTGCGCACCCTGACCGACGCCGGTCGGCTGGCCATCCCGTTCACCACCGGCCTGCTGGTCGGGATCGGCGAGACGCTGACCGAGCGTGCTGAAACCCTGCACGCGATCCGCAAGGTGCACAAGGAGTTCGGCCACGTCCAGGAAGTGATCGTGCAGAACTTCCGGGCGAAGGACCGCACGGCGATGGCGGGTGCCCGGGACGCCGCCTTCGATGACTTCCTGGCCACCGTCGCGGTGGCCCGGCTGGTACTGGGCCCGCAGATGCGCGTCCAGGCGCCGCCCAACCTGGTCTCGCCCGACGAGTGCCTGGCGCTGTTGGGTGCCGGCGTGGACGACTGGGGCGGGGTGTCGCCGCTGACGCCCGACCATGTCAATCCCGAACGCCCGTGGCCGGCCCTGGCGGACCTGGCCGCGATGACCGCAGCGGCCGGGTTCGACCTCGTGCAGCGGCTCACCGCCCAGCCCGAATACGTTCAGGCCCCGGCCGGCTGGATCGACCCGCGGGTCGCCGGGCACGTCGCTGCGCTGGCCGACCCGGCCACCGGTTACGCCCGTGAGGTCAACCCGGCCGGCCGGCCCTGGCAGGAGCCCGATGAGACCGCCGTCTCGCTGGGCCGCGCCGACCTCGGCACCGCGATCGACACCGAGGGCCGCCGCGGTGCCGCGCGCGGTGACCTCGCCAGTGCGTTCGGGGACTGGCAGTCCATCCGCGACCGGGTCGGCGAACTGTCCGCGCGGGCCCCCGCACGTATCGACACCGACGTCGCCGCCGCTTTACGGTCAGCGGAACGCGACCCCGCCGGCTGCACCGACACCCAGTATCTGGCGCTGGCCGCAGCGGACGGACCCGCTCTGGATGCTGTTGCCGCGCTGGCTGACGCCATCCGCCGCGATGTCGTCGGCGACGAGATCACCTTCGTCGTCAACCGGAACATCAACTTCACCAACATCTGCTACACCGGCTGCCGGTTCTGCGCCTTCGCACAGCGCAAGGGCGATGCGGACGCCTTCTCGCTGTCCACCCGCGAGGTCGCCCAGCGGGCGTGGGAGGCTCACGTCGCCGGTGCCACGGAGGTCTGCATGCAGGGCGGGATCGATCCCGACCTTCCGGTGACGGCCTATGCCGATCTGGTCCGGGCGGTCAAAGAGGCCGTTCCGGCGATGCACGTGCACGCCTTCTCCCCGATGGAGATCGCCAACGGAGTCACCAAGAGCGGCACCAGCATTAGGGACTGGTTGATCCACCTTCGAGAGGCCGGCCTGGGGACCATACCGGGGACCGCCGCCGAGATCCTCGACGACGACGTGCGCTGGGTGCTCACCAAGGGCAAGCTGCCGACCTCGCTGTGGGTGGAGATAGTCAGTACCGCCCACGAAGTCGGCCTGCGGTCGAGTTCGACGATGAT
>VERS01000449.1 GCA_018882545.1 Mycobacterium sp. | reverse complement strand
CCACGTGCACCGCACCGACGGCCGGGAACGGGAAGTCAAAACCGGTGAGCAGCGCCATCGCCGACGGGAAGACCAGCACGAACGGGTAGGTGATTGGTACGTGCGCGCCGTAGCGCAGCCCGGTGGTGCTGGCGTAGGCGGCGACGTTGGCGCGGTCGATCACCAGGCCGGAGACCTCGGCGACCCGGTCGGGCAGGCGGTCCCCGCGCGGCACAAACGGCAGCGCGCCCAGTGCGGCGCGGATAATCGACATCACGCCCCCAGCAACGCCTGGCCGCACACCCGGATCACGTTGCCGGTAACGGCATTGGAGGCCGGACTGGCGAAGTAGGCGACGGTCTCGGCGACGTCGACCGGTAAGCCACCCTGATAGAGGGAGTTCAGCCGGCGGCCCACCTCCCGGGTGGCCAGCGGGATCGCCGCCGTCATCGCGGTCTCGATGAACCCCGGGGCGACCGCGTTGATCGTGATGCCTCTCATGGCCAGTCCCGGTGCCAGTGCCTCGGTGATGCCGATCATGCCGGCTTTGGTGGTCGCATAGTTGGTCTGACCGCGATTGCCGGCGATACCGGCCATCGACGACAGGCCGATCACCCGTCCGCCCTCGCCGATGGTGCCATTGCCGACCAGCCCCTCGGTGAGTCGAAGCGGCGCAATGAGATTGACCGCCATGACGGAGTCCCAACGGGCGTCGTCCATATTTGCCAGCAGCTTGTCCCGGGTGATGCCGGCGTTGTTGACCAGGATGTCGGCCCGGGCCCCGTTGATGTCGGAGTAGTGCTCGCGTAGGTGGGCGGTGATGCGGTCGACGGCATCGTCGGCGGTGACGTCCAGGGCGAGTGCGGTACCGCCCACCCGGGCAGCGGTCTCGTCAAGAGTCGCAGCCGACTCCCCGATGTCGACGGCCACCACCTGGGCGCCGTCTCGGGCCAGGACCTCGGCGATGGTGGCACCGATCCCGCGGGCGGCACCGGTGACAACGCCGACGCGGCCGGCTAGCGGCTTGTCCGGGTCGGCGGGTCGGTCTGAATCCGCGGCACCGATCCGAAACACCTGCCCGTCGACGTAGGCGGACTTCGCCGAGAGGATGAACCGCAGGGTGGACTCGCATCCGGTGGCTGCCGGTCTGGCCTGCGGGGAGACATAGACCAGGGCTGCGGTCGCGCCGCGGCGCAACTCCTTGCCCAGCGACCGGGTGAAGCCCTCCAGTGCGCGCTGGCAGATGTGTTCGTCGGTGTCGGCCACCTCGTCGGGGGTCGAGCCCAGCACCACCACCCGCGCCGACGGCCCGAGGTTGCGCAGCAGCGGCGTGAAGAACTCGTAGAGGCCGCGCAGCCCGGTCGGCCCGGTGATCCCGGTGGCGTCGAACACCAGGCCGCCGAAGGTGTCGGCCCACCGGCCGCCGAGATTGTTGCCGACGATCTCGTAGTCGTCGGCCAGCGCCGCCCGTACCGGTTCGACCAGCCTGCCGGTGCCGCCGACGAGCAGCGATCCGGCCAGCGGCGGTTCACCGCGCCGGTACCGCCGCAGCGTCTCGGGGGCGGGGACGCCCAGTTGTTTGGCCAGGAAGGAACCCGGCGCAGAGCTGATCACCTGGGAAAGCAGGTCGGTAGCCACCTTCAGGGCCTTTCGCGGGTAGCGGGGAACGTCTCGAATACGAACTTACTCCAGAGTAAGAACACCTTGTAGGATCGGGTTCACCGATATCGCACTCGAACGGAGGGTAGTGACGTGGCTGATCCCCGGCGTCGGGTTGCCGTGCTGGGCGGGAACCGGATTCCGTTCGCGCGTTCCGACGGCGCCTACGCCGAAGCGTCCAACCAGGACATGTTCACCGCGGCCCTGGCCGGTCTGGTCGAACGGTTCGGATTGGGCGGGGAGCGACTGGGTGCGGTCATCGGGGGGGCGGTGCTCAAGCACAGCAGGGACTTCAACCTGATGCGGGAGTGCGTTCTGGGTACTGCGCTCTCGCCGTACACCCCCGCGTTCGACCTGCAGCAGGCCTGCGGGACCGGCCTGCAGGCTGCGATCGCGGCGGCGGACGGGATCGCCGCCGGACGCTACGAAGTGGCCGCGGCCGGTGGGGTGGACACCACCTCCGACGCCCCGATCGGGTTGGGCGACAACCTGCGTCGGGCCCTGCTGGGCCTTCGGCGTTCCAGGTCCAACCTGGACCGGATCAAGCTGGTGGGGCGGTTGCCAGCCGCGGTGGGCATCGAGATACCCACCAACGGCGAGCCCCGCACCGGACTGTCCATGGGAGAGCATGCCGCGATCACAGCCAAGCGGATGGGCATCAGGCGCGTCGAGCAGGACGAGTTGGCCGCCGCCAGTCACCGCAAGATGGCTGCTGCCTACGACCGGGGTTTTTTCGACGATCTCGTCACCGGTTTCCTCGGTCTGTACCGCGACAACAACCTGCGCGCGGATTCCACAGCCGAAAAGCTGGCCACCCTGCGTCCGGTCTTCGGGGTCAAGGCCGGTGACGCGACCATGACGGCCGGCAATTCCACTCCGCTGACCGACGGCGCGTCGGTGGCCCTGCTGGCCAGCGAGCAGTGGGCGCAGGCGCATGCGCTGACCCCGCTGGCGTATTTCGTCGACGCCGAGACCGCCGCGGTGGACTACGTCAACGGCGAGGACGGCCTGCTGATGGCGCCCACCTACGCGGTGCCCAGGCTGCTGGCCCGCAACGGACTGAGCCTGCAGGACTTCGACTTTTACGAGATTCACGAGGCGTTCGCCTCGGTGGTGCTGTGCCATCTGCAAGCCTGGGAGTCCGAAGAGTATTGCAAGGAGCGCCTGGGGTTGGACTGCGCGCTGGGGGCCATCGACCGGACCAGGCTCAATGTCAACGGGTCCTCGCTGGCCGCCGGTCACCCGTTCGCGGCCACCGGCGGGCGGATCGTGGCGCAACTGGCCAAACAGATCGCCGAGAAGAAGGCCCAGACGTCCCGTCCCGTGCGGGGGCTCATCTCCATCTGCGCGGCCGGTGGACAGGCTGTGACGGCAATTCTGGAAGCGGGATAGGTTTGGTCACCCCGAAGTCGGGGTAAACCTGGAAACGGATCGCTCCGCGGTGCCGTCTGTACCCCCGACCC
>VERS01000448.1 GCA_018882545.1 Mycobacterium sp. | reverse complement strand
GGTCACTACCGCGTACTCGTCCTCGTCAAGTTCGAACAATTCGGGGGCGATACCCACGCAGATGGCGTTGCCTTCACAGCGATCCCGGTCGACGACGACTCGCATGTCTCCTCCTCGAGTTCCTACCGCAGGTTCCCCACGGGTGCGTACCGCCCACCCTATGACCGCGGGATCCCGCGGTCGGCGTCAGCCGCGGGTCATGAGGGTCTGCTGGATTCCCAGACTAGAACGTGTTACAACAAATTCAGACGGCGGGTCGCCGAACGGTCCCCAACCACCGGAGGTCGCAGCCCCATGCGGATCAGTTACACCCCGGAACAGGAAGATCTGCGCCGCGAGTTGCGCGCCTACTTCGGCCGGCTGATGACACCCGAACGCCAGGAAGCCCTGGCCTCCAGCGCCGGCGGGGAGATCGGGATCGGCAACGTCTACCGGGAGACGGTGTCCCAGATGGGCAGGGACGGCTGGCTGGCGCTGGGGTGGCCCACGGAGTATGGCGGGCAGGCCCGCCCCCCGATGGAACAGCTGATCTTCACCGACGAGGCCGCAATCGCCGGCGCCCCGGTGCCGTTTCTGACCATCAACAGCGTGGCCCCGACGATCATGGCGTTCGGCACCGAGGAGCAGAAGAGCACCTTCCTGCCGCGGATCGCCTCCGGAGACATCCATTTCTCGATCGGCTACTCCGAACCCGAAGCCGGCACCGATCTGGCGAACCTGCGCACTTCGGCCGTCCGCGACGGCGACGACTACGTCGTCAACGGCCAGAAGATGTGGACCAGCCTGATCCAGTACGCCGACTACGTCTGGCTCGCCGTGCGCACCAACACCGAAGCCAAGAAGCACCGCGGCATCTCGGTGCTGATCGTCCCGACCACCGCCGAGGGCTTCTCCTGGACCCCGGTGCACACCATGGCCGGGCCCGGTACCAGCGCCACCTACTACTCCGAGGTCCGCGTCCCGGTCGCCAACCGGGTGGGCGAGGAGAACGGCGGCTGGAAACTGGTCACCAACCAACTCAACCACGAGCGCGTGGCACTGGTGTCCGCCCAGCCGATCTTCACCGCGTTGACCCAGGTACGGGAGTGGGCGCAGAACACCAAGGACACCCGCGGCGAGCGGTTGATCGACTCCGAGTGGGTGCAACTGAATCTCGCCCGCGTGCACGCCAAGGCGGAGTATCTGAAGCTGATCAACTGGGAGTTGGCCTCAGCCACCGAGCAGACTCCCTCCCCGGCCGACGCATCGGCGGCCAAGGTCTTCGGCACCGAACTGGCGACCGAGGCCTACCGGCTGCTGATGGAGATCCTCGGCCCGTCGGCCACGCTGCGCCCCGACTCCCCCGGCGTCCTGCTGCGCGGCAGGGTGGAGCGCATGCACCGGGCGGCCCTGATCCTCACCTTCGGCGGAGGCACCAACGAGGTTCAGCGCGACATCATCGGCATGGCGGCACTGGGCCTGCCCAGGAACCGTTGAGAGAGGTCTGATGGACTTCACCAAAACCGAGGCTTCCCAGGACCTTTCCGGGTTGGTGCGCACCATTGTCGACTCGGTGTGCACCCCTGACCATCAGCGTGCGCTCGACGGTCTCGCCCAGCGTTTCGACGAGACGCTGTGGGAGAAGCTGATCCACGCCGACATACTCAACTCCGCGGCACCGGAGGACGTCGGCGGTGGCGGATTCGGAGTGCTCGAGCAGACCGCGGTACTCACCGGACTCGGCCGCCAGTTGGCCGCCGTCCCCTACCTGGAGTCGGTGGTCCTGGGCGCCGGCGCACTGTCGCGCTTCGGATCCGACGACCTGCGCCGCGACTGGGCGGCACCGGCGGTGGCGGGCCTGCGGGTGCTGACCGTCGCTCTCGACGGTGAACTCGGTCAGGCTGCGGTGGTGGCAGCCGCCTCCGGCGACGGGTTCCGGCTCACCGGTACCCGGACGCAGGTGCCGTTCGGCCCGGTAGCCGACGCCTTCCTGGTGCCGGCCGAAACGGATTCGGGTATCAAGGTTTTCCTGGTCGCCGCCGACGATCCGGCGGTGTCGGTCACCGCTCTGCAGACCACCGGTCAAAACAGTTCGGCCGAACTGGAACTGGCCGGTGTACAGCTGGGGCCCGACCGGGTGGTCGGCGACGGTGAGGCGCTGGCGTGGCTGAGCACCCATCGGGCTGTGGGCCTGGCGGCCTATCAGCTCGGTGTGCTCGAGCGCGCACTGGAACTCACCGCGGAGTACGCGCGCACCCGAGAGCAGTTCGACCGGCCAATCGGCAGTTTCCAGGCCGTCGCCCAGCGACTGGCCGACGGCTACATCGACGTCAAGGGGCTGCGCCTGACGGTGCAGCAGGCCTCCTGGCGGCTGTCGGAGGATCTGCCCTGCGCCGTCGAGGTGGCGACCGCCGCGTTCTGGGCCGCCGAGGCCGGGCACCGGGTCGCCCACACCGCCGTCCATGTGCACGGCGGGGTCGGCATCGACGTGGATCACCCGGTGCACCGGTACTTCATCACGGCCAAGCAGACCGAGTTCGCGCTGGGCGGCGCGACGGCCCACCTGCGTGCCATTGGTCGCGATCTGGCCGACGCCCCGGCCTGACGGTGCTGCCCACCGTCACCGACCTGCTCGCGGCGCTGGCCGATGTCGACGACCGCGGTGTTCGCGCCGATGACGGCTCAGAGACGTCGTGGCGCAACCACATTCAGCACGCGGCCGATCTGGCGGCGATGCTGCGATCCCGGCTCAACCAGGACCGGCCGCCGCACGTCGGCGTGCTCTCGGGTAACACCCCGCTGTTCTCGGCGCTGCTGGTGGCGGCCGGCCTGTCCGGGCTGGTGCCGGTGGGACTCAACCCCACCCGGCGCGGGGCGGCGCTGCGCCGCGACATCGCACACGCCGACTGCCAACTCGTGCTGGCCGACAGCGGTGTCCAAGCCCTGGGAGCCGAGGCGGTCCCGGATTCCGTCACCGTCCTGGACGTCACCTCACCGGCGTGGGCCGCCGAACTGGGCGGCTTCGGTGGGTCACCGATCAGACCCGTCCAGACCTCGCTCGACGACCTGTTCATGCTGATCTTCACCTCCGGGACGAGCGGGGACCCGAAGGCTGTGCGGTGCACCCACGAGAAG
>VERS01000447.1 GCA_018882545.1 Mycobacterium sp. | reverse complement strand
CACCTCCACCGGTGGGGGCAAGGTCACCATCAATTCGACGACCGGCGCGTTCACCTACGTACCCACCACCGCGCAGCGCCAGTCCGCGGGGACGACCCCCACCGACACCTTCACCGTCACCGCCAGCAACGGGGTGCGCACCGCCACCCAGACCATCACCGTCCCGGTCTCATGAGGATCGGCGGGTCGCTCGGCCGCGTCTGCCAAGGGTGAGCGATCGCCCCAACCGATACCCTAGTTGGATGAGTCTGCACACCGAGGCGGCCCCCGACGTGCGCACGACCGTGCACGACGCGGCCCGCCGCGCCCGGGTCGCCGCCCGCACACTCGGCGCGCTGACCACCACCGTCAAGGATCGCGCGCTGCATGCCGCCGCCGATGCGGTGCTGGCCCACACCCACCGGATCCTGGCCGCCAACGCCGCCGACCTCGACACCGCCCGGGAATCCGGGACCCCCGAGGCGATGCTGGACCGCCTCGCGCTCAACCCGCACCGGGTGGACGGCATCGCCGCCGGCCTGCGGCAGGTCGCCGGCCTTCCCGACCCGGTCGGGGAGGTGCTGCGCGGACGCACCCTGCCCAACGGGCTGCAACTGCGCCAGCAGCGGGTGCCGCTCGGCGTGGTCGGCATCGTCTACGAGGGACGGCCCAACGTCACCGTCGACGCCTTCGGGCTGACGCTGAAATCGGGCAACGCCGTGCTGCTGCGCGGCAGCTCATCGGCGGCGCACTCCAACGCCGAATTGGTCGCCGTGCTGCGCGGCGCGCTGGGAGGGGAGGGCCTGCCGCAGGATGCGGTACAACTGCTGCCCAGCGCCGACCGCTCCAGCGTCACCCATCTCATCCAGGCCCGCGGACTGGTCGACGTGGTGATCCCGCGCGGCGGGGCCGGCCTGATCGACGCGGTGGTGCGCGACGCGACCGTGCCCACCATCGAGACCGGCGTCGGCAACTGTCACGTCTACGTCCACGCCGACGCCGACCTCGACGTCGCCGAGCGAATTGTGCTGAACGCCAAGACCCGCCGGCCCAGCGTCTGCAACGCCGCCGAGACGCTGCTGATCGACAAAGCCGTCGCGGCCACCGCACTGCCCCGGCTGGTCGGCGCGCTGCAGGCGGCCGGGGTCAGGGTCCACGACACCCCGACCGAGGAGCAGTTGCGCGCCGAGTTCCTGTCCATGGACATCGCGCTGGTGGTCGTCGACGGTCTGGACGCCGCCATCGACCACATCAACACCTACGGCACCGGTCATACCGAGGCCATCGTCACCTCCGATCTGGCTGCGGCACAACGGTTCACCCAGCAGGTCGACGCCGCGGCGGTGATGGTCAACGCCTCCACCGCCTTCACCGACGGCGAACAGTTCGGATTCGGCGCCGAGATCGGCATCTCCACGCAGAAACTGCACGCCCGCGGGCCGATGGGTCTGCCCGAACTCACCTCCACCAAGTGGATCGTCTACGGCGACGGCCACATCCGGCCCGCCTAGGAGTCCCGCCCGTGACTGATTCCCCCGCGTCCCCCGCGTCGCCCGCACCCCCCGCATCGTCGGCGCCGCTGTTCACCGGCATCGACGACGTCACCGCCAAACTGACGGCGACCGGGTATCTGCCCGACACCGCCACCGCCACCGCGGTGTTCCTCGCCGACCGGCTGGGAAAGCCGCTGCTCGTCGAGGGCCCGGCCGGGGTCGGCAAGACCGAACTGGCCCGCGCGGTGGCCCAGGCCACCGGATCGGGCCTGGTGCGACTGCAGTGCTACGAAGGGGTCGACGAGGCCCGGGCACTCTATGAGTGGAATCACGCGAAACAGATCCTGCGGATCCAGTCCGCGACCGGTGCCGACCACGACTGGGAGCGCACCAAGGACGACGTGTTTTCCGAGGAGTTCCTGCTGTCCCGCCCACTGCTGACCGCGATCCGGCGCACCGAACCGACCGTGCTGCTCATCGACGAGACCGACAAGGCCGACATCGAGATCGAGGGTCTGCTGCTGGAGGTCCTCTCCGACTTCGCCGTCACCGTCCCCGAACTGGGCACCATCACCGCGGCCCGCAAGCCGTTCGTGGTGCTGACCTCCAACGCCACCCGGGAACTCTCCGAGGCGCTCAAACGCCGGTGCCTGTTCCTGCACATCGACTTTCCCGACCCCGATCTGGAGCGGCGCATCCTGGCCTCCCGGGTTCCCGAACTGCCCGAACGGCTGGCCGCCGAACTGGTCCGCATCGTCGGTGTGCTGCGCGGTATGCAACTCAAGAAGCTGCCCTCGGTGGCCGAGACCATCGACTGGGGCCGGACCCTGCTCGCGCTGGGCATGGACACCATCGACGACGCCACCATCGCCGCCACCCTGGGTGTGGTGCTCAAACACCAATCCGACCAGCAGCGCGCCGCCGGCGAGCTCCGGCTGAACTAGACCGCAACCGTCATGGCCGTCCGCCGCACCCGCCCCCCGCAGCCGCTCGCCCCGCACGGCCTGCCCGGCCACCTGGTCGGCTTCGTCGAATCCCTTCGCGCCCAGGGTATCTCGGTGGGACCCTCGGAAACCGTCGATGCCGGTCAGGTGCTGAGTGTGCTCGACCTCGCCGATCGGGAGGCGGTGCGTGAAGGTCTTGCCTGCGCGGTGCTGCGCCGGTCCGACCACCGGCAGACCTACGACGCACTGTTCGACCTGTGGTGGCCGGCCGCCCTCGGTGGGCGCACCCTGATCGACGACGAAACAGCAAGCTCGGCAAGTGAACTGGACCCCCAGGATGTCGAGGCGATGCGGGCCATGCTGCTGGATCTGCTCACCGAGAACCCCGACATCGGTGAGCTTGACGACCGCCTGGTGGCGATGATCGCCGCCATCGTCGAGGCCCATGGCCGCTACACCTCCAGCCGCGGCCCGTCCTACTCCTCCTACCAGGCGCTCAAGGCGATGGGTCTGGACCAACTCGAGGGCCGCCTGCTGGCCGGGCTGCTGGCCCCGCACGGCGAGGATCCCTCGCCGGCCAGTGAACAGATCGCCAAAATCCAGGCCGCCCGCAAGATCGCCCAGCTTCGCCGGATGGTGGAGAGTGAAACCAAACGCCGCACCGCCGAACAACTGGGCCGCGAACACGTCCAGATGTACGG
>VERS01000446.1 GCA_018882545.1 Mycobacterium sp. | reverse complement strand
GTACAGGGGTCTACGCCCTTGCCGATGAGTTTCTGGCAGTTGGGGGCGATGTTGGCAACGGGAAAGAAGATCATCTCGGGATCGGAGGCGGCATCGAGCTCGTCCTGGAAGCTTTCTGCGGTTGAGACGTACCGGCGATCCAAATGCATCACGCTGATTTCCGCCACCGTCGTCTCAACGCCGGTCCGCAGTTGGGCGATCGCTGCTCTGATCCCTTTCAGAAACTCCTCGTCAGCGGCAGTCTTGAGGGCACCCACGATCTCGTCGTAGCAGCCTTCGAACAGGTAAGAGCAACAGAGCAGATGCCAGTGCATCTGGTCTAGGGCGGCGACGGCCGTACGGTCCGGCAGGGCCATGACGGGAGCCAGTGATTCAACGAGGTTCCCGCTGGGAGCGGGGTCGGCGTCTGGGGGCATAGGTCTCCACGTGCTTGGTCGATGCGCATCTCATTGTAAGGCCGGTAACAGTTGCGTGCAATGCGCATGGGCCGGATACGCTCTGGCCTGTTGCGCGCGGGCCGTATGAGGTTGGCAACCATGCCCCAGGCTGAGTCGTCCGCACTGAACGAGACCACCCGAGTATTCGGGGAGCGAGTCAGGCAACGCCGGCTCGAACTCGGGCTCAGCCAGGAGGCTGCCGCGGTCCGGTGTGGCATTCACTGGACGCAGCTGGGAAAGGTGGAACGAGGACAGCGGAGCTTGCGGTTGGAGACGATCGTCAAGATCGCTGCGGGGCTGCAGATTGACCCCGGGAAGCTAGTGGGGGAATTGCCGGGGCCTTAAGACATTGGCTGGCAGGGGATTAGACGACATCCTCGACGTTGGTGGCTATACCCCAGCAAGTCGGGGCCCACGGCTATGTTGGCCGCATGCCAAACCACGTTTGTTGGCTTTGTAAGGCCAAGACAGGACATGAACTCGTCGGTGAGGCGCGGTTCGTTGGTCCGGAAGCAGGTACGCGACCCGAACAACTCGCGTGTGCCGCGTATGAATGCACCATCTGCCGCGGCATCTCCGTTGCGCTTTTCTATTTTCGAAATCCAGGTTCGCTACCGCAACCGCTTCACAAATTCGTTGAGACCGTTTGCGGTGACGAGCTTCAATGGCGCCCTCTCGCTACGGACACAGCTGACTATCCTCACGTGCCTGAACATATTGCTGATGCTGCAAAGGAGGCATACGAGTCCGACAGTTGTCAGCACTATCGCGGCGCGATCATGCTGGTGCGAGCGGTGATTGAAGCAACAGCGAAGGACCACGGGATCACGGAAGGAAGCCTCTACAGCAAGATTGAAGCGATGGCAGCGGCCGGATTGATCCGGCCGGTGATCAAAGACGCCGCTCATGGAGTGCGTGAGTTAGGCAACGAAATGGCGCACGGGGATTTTGTAGACCCAATCAGCGCCGAGGAATCAGGACTCATCATTCGACTGATGGCGGAGATTCTCAATGATGTCTACCAATCACCCAGGGCCATCGCGCAAGCACAGCATGCGGCACAGTCGCGCCGGCAAGGGATGCAGCAGTGATCAAATTTGTCTTTTGTCGACTTCGAGCTTTTTGATGATCTTGCGAGCAGTCAAAATCCCTGGGACCAATTTGGGACCACACGTTCTGCGCGCTCCTGAACGACCTGCACCTTTATGCACGATCCGCAAGCACCGAATAACGCGCATACCGCGCGTGAGCAGGCACAACGTGCTAGACCCATTTCCTGGGGGTCAAGTGGTCGCAGGTTCAAATCCTGTCAGCCCGACGCAGGTCAGAGGTGGTTTCCGAACTTCGGAACCCGCCTTTTCTGATGCCGTACCCCAACGCTGTACCCCAACCGGGTGCGGGTGCTCGCAGGTCAGCAAACTACAGCCCTAACGCGCTGCTCAGGCTGTCGATAGCGGCCCGCGCCATGGCGTCTGTCGAGTGCCCGTAGATGTCGCCGGTCACCGCAATGCTGCTGTGCCCGAGCAGGTCTGCGACGGCTTTGATGTGAACCCCGGCTTCGAGCCACGCGACTGCCGCCGAGTGCCGAAGCGTGTGAACCCCGACGTTCTCAATCTCGGCTTTCTTCGCCGCGATCTCAATGGTGCGTAGCAGGTTGCGCGGATCGACCGGCCCACCGAACTCATTGGTGAACACCAGACCCGAGTTCTGCCATTGGTCGCCCGCCTTCAACTGCTCGGCGGCTTGCCCGGCCCGCTGCGCTTTAAGGACTTTCACCACGGCGGGGGACAGCGGCACGGTGCGGCGCGAGCGGGTGGTTTTCGGCTCGGTGATGGTGAGCTCACCGCCGACTCTGCCGAGGGTCGCCGCGATCTTCGCGGTGCCCGCTTCTAAGTCCACCGCATCCCATCGCAGCGCCAACGCTTCGCCGCGCCGGAGCCCGGTTGAGGCGATCAGGATGAGGACCGCCGCGTAGCGCAGCCCGTCGGCCGCGCCCAGGACGGCGGCGACTTCGGGGGCGGTGAGGTGCCGCGCTTCCTGCCGAGCTATGCGTGGCCGAGGCACCTTCGTCGCGGGGTTATCTGCCACGAGCCCGTCGAGCTTCGCATCGTCTAGGACGGCCCGAAGAACCGTGTAAACCTGCCTGACCGTCGAGTCGGACAGGCCGCGCTTACGCAGCGCCACAATCAGCCCGTCGATGTGGGTCTTACGCAGCTTCGACAGCGGCGTCAGGCCTAACGGTGCGGGGGATAGGTGCTTGGTTGCGAGGTTGCGGTACAGCGCCTTAGTCGAGTCCTTGCGCGGTGAAGCCTCAAGCGCCGTGTCGAGCCAATGCTCGATGTAGTCCCCCAGGGTCTGCGCCGAGTCCTTTACCGGTGCGTTGGCTTTGATCCGGTCCCGCGCATTGTCGAGCTCGGCCCTGGCGGCTTCCGCTGTGGGCCCGTAGAACGATGCCCGCCGCCGCTTGCCTGTCATCGGGTCGATGTAGGACAGCCGCGCCTCCCACGTCCCATTGGGCCGCTGCCGAACCGTGCCTTCGCCGTTGGATCGCTTGCTCATTTCTTTCCCTTCCCCTCATTGGTAGGCGGCAGGAAGCCGCGCTCGCGTGCCTTACCGACCCACCGCGCAACTGTCGGCTCAACGTCGGTGTTGAAACGTTCCATGATCGCGGCGTAACGCCGGTTGCCTTCAGCGTTGTCCTCATAC
>VERS01000445.1 GCA_018882545.1 Mycobacterium sp. | reverse complement strand
GGGGGGAGTGCTGTTCAAGATTCGCGACGATCCCCGCGTGACACCGGTCGGACAATTTCTGCGCAAGTTCAGTCTCGACGAACTACCCCAGTTCATCAACGTGCTGCGGCGCGATATGAGCGTCGTCGGCCCGCGACCGCCGCTGCCCTCCGAGGTCAAGACCTACAACGACTACGCCAAGCGCCGCCTGCTCGTGCGCCCGGGCATCACCGGACTGTGGCAGATCAGCGGGCGCTCCGATCTGTCGTGGGAGGACTCGGTCCGCCTGGACTTGTTCTACGTCGAGAACTGGTCGATGGTCAGCGATCTCCTCATCGCGCTGAAGACCGCCAAGGTCGTCTTCTCCCACTCGGGCGCATACTGAACCGGCCTTGCGTAGCAGAAGCCTTCTCCGGGTACGGCCGGACTCAGGTCTTGATCAGTCCTCGGTGAAGTTGCGCGTGACCGCCGGATCAACCGGAATCCCCGGCCCCGTCGTGGTCGAGACGGTCACCTTCTTCAGATACCGCCCCTTGGACGACGACGGCTTGGCCCGCAGCACCTCATCGAGTGCGGCACCGTAGTTCTCGGCCAGTTTCTTCTCGTCGAACGACGCCTTGCCGATGATGAAGTGCAGATTGGCCTGCTTGTCGACACGGAAGTTGATCTTGCCGCCCTTGATGTCGGTGACGGCCTTGGCCACATCGGGGGTGACGGTGCCGGTCTTGGGGTTGGGCATCAAGCCACGAGGCCCGAGCACCCGGGCGATCCGGCCCACCTTGGCCATCTGGTCGGGCGTGGCGATCGCGGCGTCGAAGTCCAGGAACCCGCCCTGGATCTTCTCGATCAGGTCGTCGCTGCCGACCACGTCGGCGCCGGCGGCGACAGCCTGATCGGCCTTCTCCCCCACCGCGAACACCGCCACCCGGGCGGTCTTGCCGGTGCCGTGCGGCAAGCTCACCGTGCCGCGCACCATCTGATCGGCCTTGCGGGGGTCGACTCCGAGGCGGATGGCGACCTCCACGGTCGCGTCCTGCTTCTTGGAGGAAGTCTCCTTGGCCAGTTTGGCCGCCTCCAGCGGGGTGTAGAGCCGTTCGCGGTCGATTTTCGCGGCGGCTTCCCGATATGCCTTACTGACCTTGCTCATTTCATTCCAATCCGTTGTGTTGGAGTCGTGGTTCAGATCGGGCCGAAGCGGGCCCTCCCACGGTTCGACGCTTGGGGTCGAAGTCTTATTCGACCGTGATGCCCATCGACCGGGCGGTGCCGGCGATGATCTTGGCGGCCTGGTCGATATCGTTGGCGTTGAGGTCTTCCTTCTTGGTCTCGGCGATCTCGCGCACCTGGTCCCAGGTGACCTT
The DNA here is from genome assembly GCA_018882545.1 of Mycobacterium sp. Classification (GTDB taxonomy): domain Bacteria; phylum Actinomycetota; class Actinomycetes; order Mycobacteriales; family Mycobacteriaceae; genus Mycobacterium. The sequence goes on along the minus strand of VERS01000445.1, from coordinate 1,803 downwards.
GGCGACCTTGGTCTTGTGCGGTTCGGCGGAACCCTTGGGCACCCCGGCAGCCTTGAGCAGCAGCTTGGCCGCCGGCGGGGTCTTCAGCTGGAAGGTGAAGCTGCGGTCCTCGTAGACGGTGATCTCCACCGGGATGACGTTGCCGCGCTGGTTCTCGGTGGCGGCGTTGTAGGCCTTGCAGAACTCCATGATGTTGACGCCGTGCTGGCCGAGCGCGGGACCCACCGGCGGGGCGGGGTTGGCCTGCCCGGCCTGGATCTGCAGCTTGATCATGCCGGCGACCTTCTTCTTGGGGGCCATGGCTTTTCGGTATTCCTTTCCTGCGGGCGGGGGCCGACTTAGATCTTGGCGACCTGGCTGAAGGTCAGCTCCACGGGTGTCTCGCGGCCGAAGATGCTGACCAGCACCTTGAGCTTGTGCTGTTCGGCGTTGACCTCGCTGATGGAGGCCGACAGGGTGGCGAACGGGCCGTCCATGACGGTGACCGACTCGCCGACTTCGAAGTCCACCTCGACCGGGGTGCGGTCCAGCCCGCCGGCTTCGGCCCCGGCGGCCGCCGCGGCCGACGTTGTCCGCGCCGCCTTCTTCGCCGCACCCTGGGGCAGCAGGAACTTCACCACGTCATCCAGCGACAGCGCGGTCGGCCGCGAGGTCGCGCCGACGAAGCCGGTGACCCCCGGGGTGTTGCGGACCGCGGCCCAGGAGTCGTCGGTGAGATCCATCCGCACCAGGATGTAGCCCGGCAGCACTTTGCGGTTGACCAGCTTGCGCTGGCCGTTCTTGATCTCGGTGACCTCTTCGGTGGGCACTTCCACCTGGAAGATGTAGTCGCCGACGTCGAGGTTCTGCACGCGGGTTTCGAGATTGGCCTTCACCTTGTTCTCGTAGCCGGCGTAGGAGTGGATCACATACCAGGCTCCCGGTTTGCTGCGGAGGTCGCGTTTGAGCGCCTCGGCGGGTTCGAGTTCCTCCTCGGGAGCGGGAGCCTCCGCCGACACCGCTTCGTCGATCACGTCGACGGCGGCCTCACCGGCGGGTGCGTCGCTTTCGGGAGTGGTCACGCTAATCGGTCCTCTCAATATCCGGTTCAGGCGCTGTCGTCGCCGAAGATCAGCAGCACCAGTCTGGCCAGCCCGAGATCGACCAGGGCGATCAGCGCCACCATGAAGATCAAGAAGACCAGCACCACCGCGGTGTAGTTGACCATCTGCTTGCGGTTGGGCCAGATGACCTTGCGCAGTTCGGCGACAACCTGCCTGAGGTAGTTCCAAACGAACACAAACGGGTTGCGGGTAGGTCCGTCCTTGCCGGCCTTCCTCAGCGCCTTGCGGGCCGCATCCTGGTCGGCCTCCTCGTCGAGGTCCAGATCCGCGGCGTCGAAATCGACGTCGTCGACCTCGGCCAGTGCCGTGCCGCCGCTACGCTGCCGCGACCGTTTGCCGGTCGGCCGCAGCGGCTGGGTCAGGCCGGCGGTGTTGTCCGCGCCGTCGCCTGCGGCGTCGGCACCGTCGCGCTCGTTGCTCACCGCATGCTCCTCACATCTAGGTCCGGGCTGTAGCCCCAAGTCTATTCAGTTGAGCAGGGGCGACAGGACTTGAACCTGCAACCTGCGGTTTTGGAGACCGCTGCTCTGCCAGTTGAGCTACGCCCCTCGGTGGGCGCCCCACATAGTTCGCGCGCTCCCCGATCGGTCCAGCCGAACCGACGGACAGCGCGCTAAGTTGGGGAAAACCCGGTGCTGAGTGTAGCGCGCGGCCCGGCCCAGGTACTAATCCAGTACTAGTCCAGCACCGGGTCTAATCG
>VERS01000444.1 GCA_018882545.1 Mycobacterium sp. | reverse complement strand
CTCTACGACAAGGGCGTCCCCTATTCGGTCATCTACCCGCCGCTGTCGATCAAGCAGATGTTCAACAGCTGCGCGGAATCCCACCCCGACCGCGACTACCTGATCATCAACGATCTGCGGCTGCCCTACGGCCTGGTCAACACGATGGCCCGCAAGGCGGCCAACGCCCTGGTGACCCTCGGGGTCAAGAAGGGCGACCGGGTCGCCATCATGTCGCCCAACGTGCCGCAGTACGTCATCGCCTTCCAGGCCTGCGCCAAACTGGGCGCGATCGTCGTGCCGATCAACCCACTGGCCGCCGGCCCGGAGGTGCACCACTACATCAAGGACAGTGGCGCGGAGACGGTGATCGTGCTGGCCGCCTTCGCCAAGGGCCCGATCGAGGTGCTCAAAGCCAACGACACCCCGTTGCGCAATGTGATCGCCTTCCAGATCCCGTCGGTGACCTCCGAGGTGGAAAGCGGCCCCGGGATCCACGATTTCAACGACGTTGTGGGTGCGGCGGCGGACTCCGAACCGAACGCCGACATCCACGGCTCCGATGTGTTGATGCTGCAGTACACCGGCGGAACCACCGGCCTGTCCAAGGGCTGCGTGCTGACCAACGACAACCTGGTGGCGATCGCCTACCAGGAGAACTACTGGATGGCGCCGCTGATCGACAAGGACGAGCCACTGCGCGCCCTGGCGGCCGTGCCGATCTACCACATCTACGGCTTCAACATGAACGTCAACGCCAACCACATCAGCGGCGGGACCATCATCATGGTGGCCCAGCCGAGCGTCGACAATGTGCTCGCCGCGATCAACGCCCACGAGCCCAACCTGTTCCCGGCCGTGCCGGCCATGATCATCGGCCTCAACCAGCACCCCGACATCGCCACCTCCAAGATCGGTTCGGTGAAGGCGGTCGTCTCAGGCTCGGCACCGCTGCCACTGGAGGCGATGAAGACCTTCGAGGAACTCTCCGGTGCGCTCATCTTCGAGGGTTACGGGATGTCGGAGACCTCCAATATCGTCACGGCCAACCCGCTGTTCACCGTTCGCAAGCCGGGTGGGGTCGGAATTCCATTCCCGGACAACGATGTTCGCATCCTCGACCTCGAGGATCCCAGCAGGGAGATGCCGCTGGGCGAGCCCGGAGAGCTGGTCTGCAAGGGCCCGACGGTGATGCGGGAGTACTGGAACAACCCCGCCGAGACCGAGAAGACCTTCCGGGACGGTTGGCTGCTCACCGGTGATATCGCCTACATGGACGACGACGGCCACATCTTCATCGTCGACCGCAAGAAGGACATGATCCTGTCCAGCGGCTTCAACGTCTACCCGCGCGAGATCGACGAGTTGATGTACACCCACCCGAAGGTGTTGCAGGCCTGCTCCTTCGGCATCCCCGACGAGAAACGCGGGGAAAGCCTCAAGCTGACACTGGTGCTCAAACCCGGCGAGGAGCTGACCGCCGACGAGGTGCGGGCGTTCTGCAAGGAGAACCTGTCGGCCTACAAGGTGCCCAGAGAGGTCGCCTTCCTCGGCGAGCTACCGGTCACCTCGGTGGGCAAGCCCGACCGCAAGCGGCTGCGCCAGATGCAGCTGGACGGCGAGTTGGGCTGAGGGCCTCAGGCCCCCGGCGCTACGGCCGTCGCGGGCTGCGGGGCGGCCGGCAGCGGCGCGGTCACCGGGGCCGGAGCCGGCGCGGTGGCGATCCACACCGCGGGGTCCTCAGCGGGGAAGGTCGGGCACTTGGCCGCGATCTGGCTGGCTTGGGGCTCGGCCCCGGTGAACAGCGACACGTACTGCGGGAAGATCCCGACGAGCTCGTTCACCTCGGCCTGACGCTCCTGCGGGGGCTTGGAGAGCAGCAGATTCATGTGGTAGACGATGCCGCCCTGCACCCACCGCGGCTCGGAGTTGTATTTGCCGATCAGTTCGCCGTAGGTGATCGGGTCGACCACCTTGGTGGCGGCCATGATCTGGTCCAGCGAGCAGGTGGTGTTCAGCATCGACGGCGGGACGGTGTTGTCGGCGGCGGCCACCGCGGCCGAACCGAGGGAGCCGAGCGCGAACGCGCCGGCGAGGGCAGCGGCGCTGAGGATACGGGCGGAAGTCAGGGCTGAAGTCATGGTGAGGCAACCTAGCCCAGACAGCCGTGAACTCAAAAATCGGGGCTATCTAGGCTGCTGTCATGTCCGCCGACCAGCGCCCGCCCCTGGACGTCGCCGCGGTGCGCCGCGACCTGGTCGGCCCGGACCGGGCGGTGCGCCGGCTGGAGGTCGTGCACAGCACCGGCTCCACCAACGCCGATCTGTTGGCCCGGTATGCCGCCGGCGAGGACGTCGACGGTGTGGTGCTCGTCGCCGAGCATCAGAGTGCCGGGCGGGGCCGACAGGGCCGGAGCTGGTCGACACCGCCGCGCAGCCAGATCGCACTGTCCCTCGGGGTGGACACCACCGGTCTGGCGCCGGCGTCCTGGGGCTGGCTGCCGTTACTGACCGGGGTGGCCGTGGTGGACGCCGTGGCGGCGACCACCGGACTGCAGCCGGGATTGAAGTGGCCGAACGACATTCAGGTGGCCGAACGCAAGCTCGGCGGCATCCTGGCCGAGATGTCCGGCCCGGTGGTCGTGGTGGGTGTGGGGCTCAACGTCTCCCAGACCGCCGCCGAGCTCGACGCCGCCGTCCCCGACGCTCGCGCCACTTCGCTGCAGATGCTGGGTTCGACGATGACCGACCGCAGCGCGCTGCTGGGCAGCATCCTGGCCGAGTTGACGGCCCGCATCGACCGATGGAAGGCGCTCGGCGGCCCGGATCCGGCGCTGGTCGGGGACTACCGCAGGCACAGCCTGACGCTGGGCACCCGGGTCCGGGCAGTGCTGCCGGGCGGACGCGAAATCGTCGGTGTGGCAACCGACATCGGCGATCTGGGCCAGCTTCTCATCGACACCGGCACCGAGACGGTGACGGTCTCCGCAGGCGACGTCACCCACCTGCGGCCCTCGTGAGGATGCCCGTCAGCGCAGCAGCGCGCGGGACATCACGACCCGCTGGATCTGGTTGGTGCCCTCGTAGATCTGGGTGATCTTGGCGTCGCGCATCATCCGCTCCACCGGGAAGTCGACGGTGTAGCCGGCCCCGCCGAACAACTGCA
>VERS01000443.1 GCA_018882545.1 Mycobacterium sp. | reverse complement strand
CATGGCGGTCGTGCACGCCCGCCTCGAGCAGATGCTCACCAAGCGCCGCGCAGTTGATCTGTGCCGCGTCGCGGGTTGCTGTTGTTGTTGCTGTTGCCGCTGAGTAGCGCGACCCCTTCTCGCCTCCGTCGCGTCTCCTCGCTGCAGACCCCGGTCTGCGCCCCCAGCCGTGCCAGCAACAACAGGAGTCTCCGGTCATGCCGAACAATTTCACCGACGTCGATGAGGTCGACGTGCGCGGGCCGCGGTTTGCCGCCTGGGTGACCACCGCTGTCCTGGTGGCGGCGCTGCTGGCCTCGGGCGTCAGCAGCACCGCAGCGATGGCGATCCTGGCACTTCAAGCGGCGGTTTTCGCCATCGGCGCCGGGTTCGGTCCGCGCCGCCACCCCTACGGCCGGATCTACGCCGCGCTGGTCGCGCCGCACCTGGGCCCAGCCACCGAACGAGAGCCCGCCGCGCCGCTGCGTTTCGCACAGGCGGTGGGGCTGGTTTTCGTCCTGCTCGGTGTGGCCGCCTTCGCCGTCGGCGCAGCCTTGGCCGGGGTGATCGCGACCGCACTGGCTCTGGGGGCGGCGTTTCTCAACGCGGCATTCGGGATCTGCCTGGGCTGCCAGATCTACCCACTCGCGGCGCGACTGCGGCGCACGACACCGGTCGCCGCGGCTGATATCGGACCCCGCGACTACCAGGCCAAGCAAGTCAAGCAAGTCAAGCAAGTCAAGCAAGTCAAGCAAGGAAATTGGACCGAGTACGGCTCCCTGGTGGGGCCCCGATCGAATCGAGACAACTGATGCTCCAACAGGTTCGGCCACTGCCCGTCGGCGTTGATCTGGGCAAGGAAACCGTGATCACCGGTCGAGTCGTCGACGGCTCCGGACAGACCATCGGCGGGGCGTTCGTCCGCCTGCTGGACGATTCGCAGGAGTTCACTGCCGAGGTCGTCGCCACCGCTACCGGTGACTTCCGGTTCTTCGCTGCGCCTGGTACGTGGACGGTGCTGGCGCTGACCCAGGCCGGCCACGGCGATGTGACGGTGGCCCCCGCCGGGGCCGGCCTGCACGAGGTCGACATCAAGGTCGCCTGAGGAGCGCACCGTCAGCGATAGACTGATCCCCGTGGTGCTCTTCTTCGAGATCCTGCTGGTCGTCGCGGCGGTCGTGATCACCTGGTTCGCGGTCTACACCGTCTACCGACTCATCACCGACGATTCGTGAGCACCGAGGAGATCAAGGGCAGCGGCGATCGCGCCGTCGCCGCTGCCGCCGAACGGGCGAAGCAGACAGCCAACCGCAACATCCCGGTCGTGGACGGAATCCCGGTCGCCGATACCGCCAACCTGCGACTCGGCGCGAATCTGCACGACGCGCTGCTGGCACTACTTCCCCTGATCGGGGTGTGGCGCGGCGAGGGCGAAGGCCGCGGACCCCACGGCGATTACCGGTTCGGGCAACAGATCATCGTCTCGCACGACGGCGGCGACTACCTCAACTGGGAGTCCCGGTCCTGGCGCCTCGATGACGAGGGCGGCTACCACGGTCCCGGTCTCCGGGAGACCGGCTTCTGGCGGTTCGTACACGACCCGGCCGATCCCGACGAGTCCCAGGCGATCGAATTGCTGCTGGCCCACTCGGCGGGTTACGTCGAACTCTTCTACGGTCATCCCCGCACCCAGTCGTCGTGGGAACTGGTGACCGACGCACTCGCCCGAAGTAAGTCCGGAGTGCTGGTGGGCGGCGCCAAACGCCTGTACGGCATCGTCGACGGCGGCGATCTGGCCTACGTCGAGGAACGGGTGGACGCCGACGGCGGCCTCGTGCCGCATCTGTCGGCCCGACTGACGAGGTACGTCGGATGAAGCGACTGATCCCGGTGACCGTGGTCGCCCTGGTACTGGCCGCCTGCTCGGGAAAGCAGGCTCCACCCGAGCCCAGCACGACCAACGCCCCATCGACGCACGGTTCGTTGGCGGAATGCCTGAAGGCTCAGGGGATTACCGAGTCCAGCGGCCCGGCAGCCGTCCTCGGGCCGCCGGCCGGGGTCGACCCGGCCGCCTGGGACAAAGCGATGCAAGCGTGCTCGGAGTTCGCCCCCGGACCCGCCGGGCCCTGATCACGATTCCGGGGTCGGTTCCGCACCCGCAGTTCTACCCTTAGCGCTATGCCCCGCATGTCCAGCGTGGACGCGGCGTTCTGGTTTGGCGAGACGCCGGCCTGGCACATGCACATCGGGGCGTTGGCGATCTGCGATCCCGGCGCCGCTGAGGACTTCTCCTTCGAGGAGATCCGCCGCCTCATCGGCGAGCGCCTGCCCGAACTGCCGCAGTTGCGCTACCGGGTCGATGAGACCCCCCTCGGACTCGACCTGCCCTGGTTCGTCGACGACGAACCCGACCTGGACTTCCACATCCGGCATATCGCCCTTCCCTCGCCCGGTGGCCGTGCACAACTCGACGAGTTGGTCGCCCGGCTGTGGTCCTACAAACTCGATCGCTCAAAACCGTTGTGGGAGATGTGGTTCATCGAAGGGCTCGAGCGGGGGCGGGTCGCGCTGCTCACCAAGATCCACCACTGCCTGGTCGACGGCGTCTCCGGTGCCGGAGTCAGTGAGATCCTCTTCGACGTCACCGCCCAGCCGCGGCCCCCGTCGGCCCCGCCGGAGCGGCGCCGCACCGTCCCGCCCCCCCGGGAGATAAGGCTGCTCGCCGGCGCGGTGAATCTCGCCGTCATGACCCCCTACCGCTTGGCGCGACTGGTCGACCAGACCGTGCGGCAGCAACTGGTCTCGCGCGGCATCACCGAACGACCTCCGGGTTACTTCGCCGCGCCGCCCACCCGGTTCAACGCCGTGATCTCCCAGCAGCGCCGGTTCAGCGCCGCCCGAGTGCCGTTGCAGCGGGTGAAGGCCGTCAAGGACGCCTATGGTGTGAAGGTCAACGATGCGGTGCTGGCCCTCGTGGCCGGAGCGCTGCGCAGCTACCTCGACCGCAGCGGCGAACTTCCGGACCGTCCGCTGATCGCCCAGGTCCCGGTGTCGACCCGCACCGAGGCGACCGCGGTGGGTAACGCGATCAGTTCCATGACGGTCAGCCTGCCTACCGACGTGGGCGACCCGGCCGAGCGGATCAGGGCGGTCTTCAAGGTCACGCAG
>VERS01000442.1 GCA_018882545.1 Mycobacterium sp. | reverse complement strand
GATCACCACCCTGGACCGGGCTGGCAAGCCGCCGGCCGAACAGCACCGGGTCCTGTTGCAGGGCCTGCCGGCGGTTCCCGGTGCGGCTTCCGGAGTGGTGCGGGTGCTCGCCGGGGTCTCCGACGGCGCCCGCCTGCAGGATGGCGAGGTTCTCGTCGCGCCGATGACCAATCCGGACTGGCTGCCCACCATGCGCCGGGCCTCGGCGCTGGTGACCGACACCGGGGGTATGACCTGCCACGCCGCGATCGTGGCCCGCGAACTGGGTGTGCCGTGCATTGTCGGCGCCCGGACCGCGACCAAGGACCTGACCGAGGGCATGGTCGTCACCGTCGATGGCACCCACGGCCGGGTGCTGGCCGGTCGTATCGATACCAAGCCGACCGGAGGCGCCCGGACCGCCCCGGCCGAGGCGGTCGCCGCGGTGGCATCGGAGGTGACCGCCACCCGGATCTACGTCAACGTTGCGATGCCCGACAAGGCCGAGGAAGCCGCCGCCCTCGATGTCGACGGCGTGGGCCTGCTGCGAGCCGAGTTGATCCTCGAGGATGCCCTGCAAAACCGTCATCCGCGGGATCTGATCGCCCACGGCGAACAGGACAGCCTGGTCGAGTCGCTGGCCACCGCGGTCGGGCGGATCGCCGCGGCGTTCTCACCCCGGCCGGTCGTCTACCGCGCGTCGGACTTCCGGACCAATGAGTTCCGGCACCTCCAGGGCGGCGAGCAGTACGAGCCCGAGGAGCACAACCCGATGATCGGCTACCGCGGCTGCTACCGCTATATCTCCAATCCCGACCTGTTCGACCTCGAACTGCAGGCCCTGGCCCGCGTCCGGGAGCGGAATCCGAACCTGCACGTGATGATCCCGTTCGTCCGTACCAGGTGGGAACTGGAGCGCTGCCTGGAGCTCGTTGATGCCAGCCCGCTGGGCGGCCAGCGCGGCCTGCACCGGTGGGTGATGGCCGAGGTGCCGTCGGTGGTGTACTGGCTGCCCGAGTACGTCGGCATGGGCATCGACGGGGTGTCGATCGGCAGCAACGACCTCACCCAGTTGATGCTCGGGGTGGACCGCGATTCAGATCTGTGCGCCGAGCTCTACGACGAATCCGACGCCGCCGTCCTGGACGCGATCGGTCGGATCATCACGACCGCTCGCCGGTTGGGCATCACCGCCTCGCTGTGCGGCCAGGCCCCGTCGACCCGACCGGACTTCGCCGAACACCTGGTCCGGATGGGCATCACCTCGATCTCGGTCACCCCGGACGCAGCGGCGCGGACCCGGCGCAACGTGGCCGCCGCGGAGCGGCGCCTGCTGCTGGAAGCGGCCCGCGGCGATTGACCGATGAGCTGACCGCCGAATCGGTGGCCGGCGTGCCGGCCGCGGTGGTGTTGGCCCGACTCGGCAGTTCAGAAGGTGGTCTGTCCGCCGCTCAGGCCGCTGAGCGGCTTGTCCGGTTCGGCCCGAATTCGCTTCGTACGCATCGGGTCAGGGCGTGGACGGTGCTGCGCCGGCAGCTCAACAACGCAGTGTTGGCCCTGCTGGCGGTGACCGCCGGGGTGTCGTTTTTTCTCGGTGACAGTACCCAGGCGATCATCATCGGGGTGATCCTGGCGGTCAGCGTCGGCCTCGGTTTCTCCAACGAGTACCGAGCCGAGCGGGCGGCGGCCGCCCTGCACGACCGGGTCCGGCATTACGCGGTGGTCCGGCGCGACGGCCATGCCGTCAAGGTCGACGTGAACCAATTGGTTCCCGGCGATGTCATCGAACTCGCCCTCGGAGAGTTGGTCCCCGCCGATGTGCGGCTGTTGACCGCCAACGGCTTGGAGTGCAACGAGAGCATCCTGACCGGCGAGTCGACGCCGGTGGAGAAGTCCGCCGACCGGGCTTCACCGGACGCCGCGGCCGACGCCGCCGATCTAGCGTTCATGGGCACCGTGGTCAGCGCCGGCAGCGCCACCGCAGTGGTCTACGCGACCGGACTGAACGCTCGGTTCGGCCGGATCGCCGCGGGTCTGGGCGAACGTCAGCCCGAGACGGACTTCCAGATCGGGTTGCGCCGGTTCTCCTTTCTCCTGCTGCGGGTGGCACTGACGCTGACCGTGCTGATCCTGGTGATCAACCTGCTGTTGCGCCGCCCGTTGATCGACGCCGTGCTGTTCTCACTGGCGATCGCCGTGGGCATCACCCCGCAGTTGCTGCCCGCTGTCGTCAGTACCAGCCTGGCCACCGGTTCGCGCCGACTGGCCGCGTCCCAGGTACTGGTCAAACGCCTGGTGTGTATCGAGGACCTCGGTGACATCGACGTGCTGATGACCGACAAGACCGGGACACTGACCGAGGGTCGGGTCACGCTGATCGAGGCCATCGACCCGGCCGGCCGCCCCAGCGAGGCGGTGTTGCGCGCCGGACTGCTGACCACCGACATCGACCCGGCCATCGGGGGAACCAGCGTCAACCCACTTGATGCTGCGCTGTGGGAATCCCCAGCCGGACAACGGATCAGCCTTGCCGGGGCGCACCGGATCGCCGCGTTACCGTTCGACCACGACCGGCGGGCGTCCTCGACGGTGGTCGATATGGCGGGCGGGCGCGTCGGGACCGAAACCCTCATTCACAAGGGGGCACCCGAGCAGGTTCTGCAGCGCTGCGCGGCCGTCCCTGAGGAGGCCGGGTGCACCCTGGACCGGTTGTTCGCCGAGGGCCGCCGGGTGGTCGCGGTGGCCAGCCGGAGGGCCGCCGGGCTGACCGCGCTCACCGCCGCCGACGAGACCGGACTGACTCTGCAGGGTTTCCTGGTCTTCGCCGACCCACCCAAGCAGGCGGCCCGGACCTCGCTGGCCCAACTCACTGAACTTGGGATAGACGTCAAGGTTGCGACCGGGGACAACCCGGCGGTGGCCGAAAGGGTTTGTGCGGAGCTGGGTTTGATATCGAAGGGTACGTTCACCGGTGGGCAGCTCGACGGCCTCGACGAGGCCGCCTTCGAAGTCGCGGCGCAGACCGGCACGGTTTTCGCCCGGATCTCACCGGAGCAGAAGGCCCGGTTGGTCCGGGCGCTACGCCGCACCGGACGCTCGATCGGGTTTCTCGGTGACGGCGTCAATGACGCGCTGGCCCTGCATTCAGCCGACGTCGGCATCTCGGTGGAC
>VERS01000441.1 GCA_018882545.1 Mycobacterium sp. | reverse complement strand
TTACGATGGGCGATCGGCGAACTCGAGGACGGCAGCACCCTGCTGGTTACCGACCTGGCCGGCGGATGGATCCCGTCCGGCGTTCAGATCCCGACCGGGGTGCGGCTCCTGCCCCCCGGTGTCCACTCCGGGGACCTGCAGGCCATGCTGGGTCCCACGAGGCTCACCGCGGCTTACCGCCCCGGCCAGTATCTGCCCCACGCCGACGACGCCGACCCGGTGGCGATGTCGATCCGGGCGCGCGACACCCGCGCGGTCGAGGATCTCGGCTGGGAGCTCTCGCAGGCCACCAAGTGGCGCGACGGACTGCCCCGGCTGGCCCACACCCTGGCCAAGGCCGTCGGGGCCCGAACCGGATGGCTGGACTCCGAAGCGGTGCTGCTGGGCCGACACCTCGAGGAGGTGGCGCGTTGCGTTCTGGCCCGATACCCAGCAGGTGTCGACCCCGTCGAGGTCGGTAGCTGGCAGCTGCTGGCAACCATCGAGGCTCTCCTCATCGACGCGACAACCCTTGCCAACTACCACTTCGCCTGGTTCCGGGCCCAGGCCCCGGCCCGGGAGGGACACCGATGACCGACGGTCTGCTCAACGCCGACATCGAGCAATATCGACAGGCGGCTGCGGCGAACACCCCACCGCCGAGGATCGTCTCCGATCCGGCCGTCCTGGGAGTCACCCCCGTCGAGCAGTGGATCGCCGTGCTCGTGGCGGCCGCCAATCTCAGCGACGCCGCAGACAACGCCCGAAGCGCCGAAGAGCACGCCGAGCGTGAGGCCAAGCTGCTCGACGCCGCCGAGAAATTCGCCGCCCAGGATGATCAGGCCGCGGCCGATTTGAACAGCATTGCCGCAGAGCCGTATCCCGCTGCGGGGGGAACCGCAGCCGCTGAAGAGCCGTCCACCGCCGCAGCCCAGCAGTTCCCCCAGATGGTCTCGGGCATCGCCGGTGCACTGGCCGGGGCCGTCGGCGGTGCGCTGCAACCACTGGCCCAGCTACCCCAACAAGCGGCCCAGGGCGTCCAGCAGGCCATTCAGGCCATGACCGGGTCGCTCCAGCAGGTCGGCGCCGAGACGATCCTGCCACCGGAGGAGACCGACCTGGCCACCTCACCACTGGCCGGGGATTTTGGTGTAGCCGACATCGGCGACCTGGGCCCCGGCGCGTCGGACGTGCCCGACATCGGCGCCGGGGAGTTCGGCGCCGGCCTCGGCGGGGGCTGGGGAGCCGTGGGCGGAACGGCGCCCACCGGCCAACTCGGACCTCCGCCGACCCCCTCGTCGTCGGCCAGTACCGCGCCGTCGGCGGCCCCCATCACCTCGATCGGCGGGCCCGCGACCACCGCATCGCACCCGCCAGGCGGGACCGGAATGGCCGGGATGCCGCTGGTACCCCCGGGCGCGTTGGGCGCGGCGAACAGCACCGACAAGGACGGCAAAGCCGACACCAAGCGGGTGTCGGTTCCGCCGGTCCGCAACGGCGCCCCCGTTCAGGGCCGGCTGGGCGGAGCGACGGGGATCCCGCCGATGACCGCGAAGGTCGACGGCACACCGGTCGTCACCCGGCTGATCGTCGGCCCCGAGACCGGTCAGCCAGCCGACACCAAGCCCGGGTCCTGACCTCCCGGTAGTGATTAGTGGGACTAACATCGGCAGCGGTGACGAGGGCGGCCGCGGTGCCGCCCGGAAAGGCCTGCCGCCGATGACCTCTCCTGTCGATCCCGTCGATCCCGTCGATCCCGTCGAGTTGCCCATTCCGGTGCCCGACGTCGCCGGCGCCGACGCCGGACCGGGCGGACTGCCCAACCGCTCGGATCTTTCTTTGTTCCAACGGGCGGTCGTGGACTCTTCGGCCCTGGCCGACATCGGGCTCCGCACCGCCATCTCCACCGTGGTGGCCGCAGCCGTCGCGCCCACCATCCTGACTACTGCGGTGCGCCGGGACGAGGCGCGACGGGAGCGGGACAACATCGCCTTCTACGTCGACTTGGCGGCGCAGAAAGACCCGGCGCGGTCCTTCCCCGCACCGACGACGGTGCCTGACGTATCGACCCGCGCGGCCAACCCGATCGCGGAGTACATCGCCCACGGGCACGTCCACAACGGGTCGTTTCAGAGCGAGTTCGAACCGATCAACCCCGACGTACGGGGACGGTGGCGAAAGCTCAAGCACAACAACATCGTCCGGTTCCAGCACTGGCGCCACTCCGGAGCGCCGAGGCCGACCCTCTGCGTGATCCACGGATTCATGGGATCGCCCTACCTGGTCAACGGCCTGTTCTTCTCGCTGCCGTGGTTCTACCGCTCCGGCTATGACGTGCTGCTCTACACCTTGCCGTTCCACGGTCGGCGCGCCGAGGACCGCTCCCCCTTCAGCGGCTACGGCTACTTCGCCAACGGAATGACCGGCTTCGCCGAGGCGATGGGCCAAGCGGTCTACGACTTCCGGACTATTCTGAACTGGTTGCAGCACAACGGTGTTGACCGTATCGCACTGACCGGTATCTCACTGGGGGGTTACACCTCCGCACTGGTCGCCTCAGCCGATGACCGGCTGGCTGCGGTGATTCCGAACGTTCCGTTGGTCACCCCCGCCTCGGCGTTCGACGAATGGTGGCCGGCCAGCATGGTGGTGCAACTCGCCCGTGCGGTGGGCGGGATGAGCCGACAGCAGGCTTACTCCAGCTTCGCCTACCACTCCCCGCTGAACTACCAGCCCAAGATCGCCAAGGAGCGGCGGCTGATCATCACCGGCCTCGGCGACCGGCTGGCCCCGCCGGACCATGCGGTGGCGCTGTGGGAGCACTGGGACCGCTGCGCCCTGCACTGGTTCCCCGGCAACCACGTCCTGCATGTCAGCCAGCCGGAATATCTGCGGCGGACCAACCGGTTCCTGCGGCCGTTCATGTTCGGCTGAACCGATTACACCTTGATCGCGGTAACCAGGGTGATACTGCGGACCATGTTGGCGACCTCTGCCTCGGAGTCCGGCGGCTGCCGTCCGGCCGACTGCAGATACTCGGCCAGCGCAGTATCCTGAGCGTTCCATCCATGTCGGGAAAACCACTGTGCCGCAGGGGCGCACTGCTCGTTATAGACCATCTGCCACCACTGACCCCGCATATCGTGAGCCGTCTTGGCCTCCTCGACGCGGGCCTGGAA
>VERS01000440.1 GCA_018882545.1 Mycobacterium sp. | reverse complement strand
GCCCATGACCGCGGCGCGCTGGTGGCGTTGGGCGCCGACCTGCTGGCCTGCACCCTGGTGGCCCCGCCCGGCGACGTCGGTGCCGATATCGCCTTCGGCACCGCGCAGCGCTTCGGTGTGCCGATGGGATTCGGCGGCCCGCATGCGGGGTATCTCGCGGTGCACACCAACCACGCCCGGCAGCTGCCCGGCCGTCTGGTGGGGGTGTCCGTCGATGCGGACGGGTCGCCGGCGTATCGCCTGTCGTTGCAGACCCGGGAACAGCACATTCGCCGGGACAAGGCCACCTCGAACATCTGCACCGCCCAGGTTCTGCTGGCCGTGCTGGCCGCCATGTACGCCAGCTACCACGGACCGGAGGGGTTGACTGCCATCGCGCGGCGGGTCCACGAGCACGCGCGGACGCTGGCCGCCGGACTCAGCGGCGCCGGTGTAGATGTGGTCCACGACCGGTGCTTCGGCGCGGTGCTGGCCCGGGTCCCCGGCCGGGCGGCCGACGTCCGGGATGCCGCCCGTCGCCGCGGGATCAACATCTGGTGCCCCGACGCCGACCACGTCTCGGTCTCCTGCGACGAGGCCACCACCGACGAGCATGTCTCCACCGTGCTCGAAGCCTTCGGCGCGCTGCCTACAGGCGACTTCCGTGTGTCCGATATCGCTTCGCGCACAACCGAATTCCTCACCCACCCGGCATTCCACCGGTATCGCACCGAGACGGCGATGATGCGTTATCTGCGGTCGCTGTCCGACAAGGATCTGGCACTGGACCGCACGATGATCCCGCTGGGTTCATGCACCATGAAGCTCAACGCGGCCGCGGAGATGGAACCGGTCACCTGGCCGGAGTTCGGCCGCCAGCACCCGTTCGCCCCCGCCGAGGACGCCGCGGGCCTGCGGAGCATCATCGCCGACCTGCACCAGTGGCTGACCGGCATCACCGGCTACGACGCGATCTCGCTGCAGCCCAACGCCGGTTCGCAGGGTGAGTACGCCGGACTGCTGGCGATCCGCGCCTACCACGCATCGCGCGGAGAGTCCGGCCGCGACATCTGCCTGATCCCCTCGAGTGCGCACGGCACCAACGCGGCCTCGGCGGCGATGGTGGGTATGCGCGTAGTCGTGGTGGGCTGCCGGGACAACGGCGACGTGGACCTCGACGAACTGCGGGCCAAGGTGGCCGAGCACGCCGACTCGTTGGCGGCGCTGATGATCACCTACCCGTCCACCCACGGCGTCTACGAACACGATATCGCCGAGATCTGCGCGGCCGTGCACGATGCCGGCGGTCAGGTCTACGTCGACGGCGCCAACCTCAACGCGCTAGTGGGATTGGCCCGGCCCGGCAAGTTCGGTGGCGACGTCAGCCACCTGAACCTGCACAAGACCTTCTGCATTCCGCACGGCGGCGGCGGGCCCGGGGTGGGCCCGGTGGCGGTGCGCGCGCACCTGGCGCCGTATCTGCCGGGCCACCCCCTGGCCCCGGAGTTGCCCGGTGGTGCGCCGGTGTCGGCCGCACCCTACGGATCGGCGTCGATCCTTCCGATCACCTGGGCCTACATCCGGATGATGGGTGCGGCCGGCCTGCGGCAGGCGTCGCTGGCCGCGATCGCATCGGCCAACTACATCGCCCGCCGTCTCGACGAGTACTACCCGGTGCTCTACACCGGGGAGAACGGCATGGTCGCCCACGAATGCATTCTGGATCTGCGGCCGATCACCAAAGCCACCGGAGTCACCGTTGACGATGTGGCAAAGCGGTTGGCCGACTACGGGTTCCATGCACCGACGATGAGTTTCCCGGTGGCGGGCACCTTGATGGTGGAGCCGACCGAGAGCGAGAGCCTGGCCGAGGTGGACGCCTTCTGCGAGGCGATGATCGCGATCCGGGCCGAGATCGACAAGGTCGGCTCAGGCCAGTGGCCCGCGGAGGACAACCCGTTGCGCAACGCACCGCACACCGCCGACTGTCTGCTGACCGAGCAGTGGGACCACCCGTACACCCGGGAACAGGCTGCTTACCCGCTGGGCAAGGACTTCCGGCCCAAAGTGTGGCCGCCGGTGCGCCGGATCGACGGCGCCTTCGGGGATCGCAACCTGGTGTGCTCCTGCCCGCCGGTGGCGGCCTTCGCGCACAGCTAGGACAGCGTCCGGGCGATCGCCGCGATCAGATCCGGTGTCGCCGAGGTCGGCAGTTGCTGGTAGCTGCCGCCCGATATCCGGGTCACGGCCTCCCAGGTCGGCCGGTCCGGGTCGTCGCCGAAGCTGATGACGTTGACCGGCAGCCGCCGGTTCGGGTCCTGCGACTTGCTGATGAAGTCCTCCAGGGCCACGCCGTCGATGGCGTCGTCGGTGTGCGGACCCTGGGTGATCACCAGGACCGAGTTGGGTTGTCCGGGGCGGTAATTCAGCAGCGCATCACCGTAGGCGGCCTGCAGGGTGGTGAATGAGATGCCGCCGCCGCTGGTCGGGGCGGTGGCGTCCAGCACGCCGGTGATGATCGCCGACCGGGGCAGCGCCTCGATGGGATCGCCGAGCGGACCGGTGGTCACCGCCGCGGCGCTGTTGAGTTTGTTGAACGTCCACAGTCCGACTGCCGCATCGGGCGGCAGCATGGTGATCCGGTCCCGCAGCGCCGCGGTCACGTTGTACAACCTGACCTGTCCGCCCTCCTCGCCGGTCAGGCCCTGGTTCAGGACGACGGTGGTGGTGGCGGCCAGCGGACTGACCGCACTAGCCACCGCAGCGCGCACGGCATCCTCACCGGCGGGTAGCGCGGCGGCCAGTTTCGGGAACTCCACCACCGCGTTGCCCGCCGGGCTGGCGCCCTCGGGCCGGAATCCGGCCTCGGCCAATTCGGCGAGCTGGTCGTCCTTGCGCAGGAAGCGGGCGAACTCGCTGGCGGCCTCAACCTGCTCCTCGGCCAGCCACGGCCCGGCCAGCAGGACCGTCGGGTAGTCGGCCAGCGGTACCGGCCCACCCGGAATCCACTCCGCGACAACGTCGGCAGCGTCGGGGAGGTCGTCGGACCGGGCGAACAACTGTTGCTCGGTCATCGCCACCGAGTGCACCGGCGCGGCTGCGGGATCACCGGGGGCGGTGAGCGCCTCCCAGGCCGCTTCGGCGGCGCTGGACTGCAGTTGCGGCCGCCCTGCGAACAGGG
>VERS01000009.1 GCA_018882545.1 Mycobacterium sp. | reverse complement strand
GTTCGGCCGGCGGCTTACCGGCCCGGTCCAGGGTGGTGATCGGCCGGGTCTGCACGATATAGGTCTTGCCGTCGGCGATGGCCCACTCGGTGTCCTGTGGGCAACCGGCGTGCCGTTCGCTGCGGACCGCGATCTCGGCGATCGCGCGGACCTCGTCATCGTTGAGGACCTGGGCCCGGGCCTGGGTGTCGTCGAGTTCGACACGCTGGTCCCTGCCGTCAGCACCGCGGATGATCTTGAAGGACTTGTAACCCGTTCGCCGGGAGAGGATTTCGCCGTTCGATTTGGCGACGACGTAGGTGTCGGGCTCGACTGAACCGGACACCACAACCTCCCCCTGGCCGAACGCACCCTCCACCACAACCCGGTCGGTCGCGTCGGTGGTGGGGTCGGCGGTGAACGCCACGCCCGACCGTTCCGAGGCGATCATCAACTGCACGACTACCGCCATCGCCGGGTCGGCGGTGAAACCACGACTGGCGCGATAGGAGACCACCCGCGGCCCGAACAGCGACGCCCAGCAGTTCTGCACCGCGTCGATCAGGTCCGCCTCGCCCCGCACGTTGGTGAACGTCTCATTCATCCCGGCGAAGGACGCGTCGGCGCCGTCCTCCCCGGTCGCCGAGGAGCGCACCGCCACAAAACAATCCGTGCCCATCGCGCGGTAGGCCGCCAGGATCCCGTCACGGACCTCCTCGGCCATTCCGGCACGCTGCACGATGTCCTTCATCGCTGCACACATCGGATCGAACCGACTGGTGTCCAGGGCGGCCAGCAGCGCCTCGCGGTGCGCGGTGTTGAGTTGATCGGAGACGCCGGCGGCCTTCATCGACTCCAGGTAGGAATCGCGCAGCACCACGAATCCGGGGGGGACCGGCAAGCCGGCGGCGACCATCTCGCCCATGTTGGCGCCTTTGCCCCCGGCCTCCTCGGCATCGGCCATGCTCAGCTTGGCGATGTCTTCGACGTATCGCATCAGCGCTCTCCTCTGTCCGTCCCATCCTCCCCCCGGTTGCCCCGCTGCGCGAGGGTCCAAAGCCCCGAACGGCGCCGTGGCCGGGGCCCCCGGGCGCGGACTGCCGGACTAGGATCGTTGTTGTCCCACGGCCCCGGTCCGACTGTCGAAGGTAAAGCTCAGTGGCGCGTTTCGTCGTAGTCACCCCGGTGCTGAACGGGGCGACCTACATCAGCGCGACGCTCGATTCGATCCGGGCGCAGACCGATCCGGACTGGATCCACTATCTGGTCGACGGTGGGTCCACCGACGGGACCCTGGACATCATCGCGCGGGCCGTGGCCGAGGATTCCCGGCGGCGACTGCTGGTCGGCACTGACCGCGGTCTCTACGACGCGGTGTTCAAAGGATTCGAACGCGCCAGGGCCGACGGCGTCATCCGGCCCGACACGATCTGCGCGTGGCTTGGTTCTGATGATCTGTTGATGCCATGGGCGGTGGCGACCCTGCGGGAGCGTTTCGACGCGACCGGGGCCGAGTGGATGGCGGCCGTGCCGACCATCTGGGACTACGAAGGCCGGCTTGCTCTGGTCCTGCGGCCCAATTGGTATCCACGCCAACTCATCCGGGCAGGTTTATTCAACCCGCGCATTCTCGGCGGCATCCAGCAGGAGAGCACCTTCTTCACCGCCTCGCTGCTGGCGAAGCTTCCCGCCGAGACTGTCGCCACCATCCGCACGGCAAGACTGGCGGGCGACTTCCTGTTGTGGCGCGCGTTCGCCCGCTATGCCGACCTCGTGCCGATCACCGCCGCCGTCGCCGGCTTTCGCAAACACGGCGGCAACCTGTCCACGACCCAGGTGGAGTCCTACTATCAGGAGATCCGCGATTCCGGCGTCCGAATTCCTCCGGCGTGGTTGGGGCGGGTACTGCGGCGCGGCTATCGGCTGTTGGCGTCGCGAGCAACGAGTCGGCAGTTGCGGCGACGGGGCGAGGAATTCGAGGCCGCCGCCGCACTGCTGACCGCTCCCAGAGCTGGCTGACGGAGGCGAACAGGCGCTCAGCCGCCACGTCGCTTCCGGGCGCGACCTGGCGCGTTTTCCCTCAGACGGCTGAGGTGGCGTGGTCGGTACGCTCCTGCACGTGGCGCGGTTCGTTGTAGTGACCCCAGTCCTCGATTGCGCGCACTACATTCAGGCGACCTTGGATTCCGTCGGCGCGCAGACCGACGGCGACTGGATCCACTACCTGATCGACGGCGGCTCGTCCGACGGGACGTTGCAACTTGTGCTGCAGGCAGCGGAACGGGATTCTCGCCGACGGGTCATCAGGGGTTCGGATTCGGGCATGTACGACGCCCTCTTCGAGGGCTTCGATCTGGCCGCTGCGGACGGGGTCGACGATCCCCGAACGATCTGCGTCTGGATCAACGGCGACGACCTGCTGATGCCCTGGGCCTTCGCGCGTCTGCGTCAGGCGTTTGACGAATCGAATGCGCAATGGATCACAGCCATTCCCGCGCATTGGGATTCCGACGGCCGACTGGCTTTCGTGTCGCCCTACCTCTGCTGGTACCCGAGCTGGTTGATTCGGGCCGGTCAATTCCACGGCCGTAGCCTCGGCTGGATCCAGCAGGAGAGCACGTTCTTCACCTACGGTCTGCTGTCGTCCTTGTCGGCCGACGCAGTCGCGGCGATTCGCACGAAGAAGCTGTGCGGTGACTTTTTGCTGTGGCGTGAGTTCGCGAAGTATGCGAGCCCCTACCCGCTGATGACGCCCGTCGCCGGCTTCCGGCAACACAACTCGAACATGTCGACAACAGCCAACGCGAGGTACTTCGCTGAGATCGAGGATGCCGGGGTGTGGATACCGCCGCCGTGGCTTGGCAGGTTGTTCAGAAGGGTCTGGAACCCGTTCGCGATGCGCGCCAGTTACCGCGCCCACCAGCGGGAGGTCGCTCGGTTCTGGAGCAACATCCGGCTCGGGAGCGCTCGTGATGAGCCCATCACCGGGAGCAGCGGCAAGGCGATCCCGTGATCCGTCTTCTCCTGATCGGCGCGGGTGCCGTCGTCGAGCAGCACTACTGTTCCCCTCTGCCCCGCCTGGAGAGGTCCGGCGCCGTCCGGGTTCTCGGTGTTGTCGATCCGCGCGAAGACCGCGCCCGCCGGGTTGCGGGACGTTTCGCGGCGGCGCGGACCTTCCCCGATTGCGCTGCAGCCCTCAGCGGCGGCTCCTATGACCTGGCCGTCGTGGCTTCCCCGCCGGGACTGCACGCCGAACATGCGTGTGCCGCGTTGGCCCACGGCTGCCACGTCCTGTGCGAAAAGCCCATGGCGACGTCACTGGCCGAGGCGCGCCGGATGAACGAGGCGGCCGCTAAGGCGGGCCGGGTGCTGGGCGTTGCGTTCCCCCGACGGTTCCACGCCGGGTTCGCCGACGTCACGCGACTGCTCGCTGACGGGGAACTCGGGGAGGACCTTCGGTTCGTCTACCGCGAGGGAAGCACCTACAACTGGGCGGTCGCCACCGATGCTTCGTTCCGGCGGGAGGAATCCGGCGGTGGAGCGTTGCTCGACCGGGGCGTGCACATGCTGGATCAGTTGAACTGGCTGTTCGGCGACCCGGTCGTGGTGGAGCGGTCCTTCGACGACAGCCTGGCGGGCGGGGTCGAGACGAATGCCCGCCTAGAACTGGCTTTCCCCCGGGCGCGCGGGGTGATGCAGGTGAGTTGGGAGTACCCCCTGAACAACGGACTTCGCATCCGGGGAAGCCGCGGCGAGGTGGCGCTGAATGGTGCGGACATGCTCGGTTACCGGCGCAGGGTGACCGACGGCTGGGTGCGAATCCCGGCTCGCACCGACTGGCCCGCGGACCTCAGCGCGAAGGGCGCCAGCCGTATTCGCCCCGCCGACGGCAACGCCTGCTTCCGGGCGGAATTGGTCGCGATGCTGCGGTGCATCGCCTTCGGCGAACCAATCCCGGTGACCGGAGTGCGCGCGGAGGCTGTCCAATCAGCGATAGCCGAAGCCTACGAGCGGGCGGAGCCCTTGGACTGCCCCTGGCTGCCCGCCGCCGAACGGGCCGCAGCCCGGGCCGGGCATTGGAAGGCGGCCCCCCCACGATGAAGGCGATGGCGGTGATCGGGGCGGGTGGCTATGTCGGAGCCCGCCTCGTCGAACGGTCCGTACTTCTCGGGGACCCGCCGCTGGTGCCGATCGTTCGGACCTGGCGATCCCAGGGCCGGCTGGCCCGGTACGGCGTGCGCACGGTTAGAGGTGACGCCGGCGATACCGACTCCCTCGTGCCCGCGTTGCGGGGCTGCGGGATGGCCGTCAACCTGACCACGGGCGACAACAACCGCATCCTCGGCGATACAAAGTCCATCCACGCGGCCTGCCACCAGGCCGGTGTCCCGCTGCTGGTGCACATGAGCTCGGCTGAAGTCTTCGGCCGGGCCGAGGCAACCGGCCTGACCGAGGACTCGGCGCCCGACGGACGGCATTGGATGGAGTACGGCCGAGCCAAGGCGGCGGCCGAAGCGTGGTTGCGATCGCAGTCGGCGGGCCCGGTGAAGGTGGTGATCCTGCGCCCCGGCCTGATCTGGGGTCCCGGCTCGGGCTGGCTGGTGCGGCCGGCTCAGGCCCTCCTGGATGGAACCGCCTTCCTTTTCGACGAGGGTCGGGGCATCTGCAACCTGATCCACGTCGACAATCTCATCGCTTACCTGATGCAGTTGGCCCGGGCCGACCGCGTCGAGTCGGCTGTCTACAACATCTCCGACGCCGAGACGCTCACCTGGGCCGGTTACTACCGCGCGATCGCCGAGCAGATCGGGGTGGACGCCAGCACAGTGCCGCTGCTGCCCCAGACGGCGTTCCGGGAGAGCCCGGTGCGCCTTCTGCTCCACACACTGGGTAACCAGGCGCCGGCGCGGGCCGTGAAACGGCGGATGAGCGACGACGCCAAACGACGCATCAAACAGGGGCTCCGGGACCTTCGCTCACCCCCGCCGGCCGCCAGCCGGCTGATCGTGCCGCGCCCAGAGATCTCCAAGCAGTTCTGGTGGATTCAGGGGACGGCCCGCAAACTGCCGTCCGGGGGTTTCGCGCAACGCTATCCGGGCACCAGTTTGAGATCGTTCAACGACCTGATGGCCGAGGCTGGAGAGTGGCTGCGATACGCCGGCTTCCAGTCGGACTGACGGCCCCCCCGTCAACCGGTCGGGCGTCCCTCCCCGATCGCGACTAGTGTTGTGGCAGAACGACAAGGGGGTGGGTTATGGACGCGTCTACCATCAGTCAACAGGTTCTCGCCGATGTGGTGGGACTGGCCTGCCGGGCACCGTCGGTGCACAACACCCAGCCGTGGCGGCTGGTGGCCCGGGACGGCGAGCTTCGGCTCTTCCTGGAGCCGCATCGCGTTCCCCGCGCGACCGACCGGTCCGGCCGGCAGTCGGTCATCAGCTGCGGTGCGCTGCTGGACCACCTGCGGGTCGCCGCGGCGGCGGCCGGGTGGAAGGCCCACATCGCCCGCTTCCCCAACCCCAACGATCTCGATCACCTAGCCACCCTCGACTTCCGCCGGATGGAGTTCGTCGGCGAGGCCGATCAGGCTCGGGCGGATGCGATCCTGCGGCGGCGCACCGACCGCCTGCCTTTCGCCGCCCCGGCCAGCTGGGCCTTCGTCGAACCGGTGGTGCGCGCCACCGTCGACCCCGATAAGGCGATCCTGTCCGTGCTGCCGGAAACGGTGCGTCCCCAGCTTGCCGAGGCATCCCGGCTGACCGAGTCCCTGCGCCGCTACGACGACTACTACCATGCCGAGTTACATTGGTGGACAGGTGCTTTCGAGGTTTCCGACGGAGTTCCCCACAGTGCACTGCCGTCGACTTCGGAACGGGACAGAGTGGATGTCGGCCGGGCCTTCCCCACCGTCGAGCATCCCGACCGGCGGACGGAGACCGACCACTCGGCGATAGCGGTGCTGTCCACCGACGGCGACGGTCGGCGCGAGGCACTGGGGTGCGGGGAGGTGCTCTCCGATGTGCTGCTGGAGGCAACTCTGGCCGGGCTGGCAACCTGCACGCTGACCCACATCACCGAACTGGAGGCCAGCCGCGCCATCATCCGGGCGTTGATCGGCGATGTGGGTGATCCCCAGTTGCTCATCCGGATCGGGCAGATCGCGGCGTCGGACGACCCCCCGCCACCCACCCCGCGGCGCCCACTCGGCGACGTCCTGACCTTCCGTTAATCGCGGCCCGCCAACCCCGCGAACAGACACAAACGACTCCAATACGTCGGCGTGTCGGGATCCTTTCCGTCTGCTCGCGGAAGGGACCGTTGAGCCCGACCAGATTCTCCAACTTCTCGTAGCTGTACATCCCACCGCGGTCCTGGCCCATCTGGACCAGCCACGGCCAGACCGCCGCGGCCGGGGCGTCGATCCAGATTCCCTCGGTGGTCTGCACCGCCGGCTGGCCCCGGCGAGCGCGCTTCCCGCCATCCTCCACACACCGCCAGTCTGGCACGGGGGGACTTCGGCCCCTACCGGTGCCGCGACGACGATGTTCGGATAGTGACCGGACGGGGAACTTAAGTCCGCAGAGACCAGGCCCACAAAAGCAGACCCGCAGAACACAGAACTACAGAACCACCAGGGGAGGCGCCATGACGCGAACCACCGGCATACACCGCCAGCAGCCGCGGCGGGTGTTCCGGGACCGACGTGAGGCCGGCCGCGTGCTGGCCGGGATGCTGGGCGCCTACCGCGACCGATCCGATGTGGTGGTCCTCGGCCTGGCCCGCGGCGGCCTGCCGGTCGCCTTCGAGGTGGCCCGGGCGCTGCGCGCGCCGCTGGATGCGTTCATCGTTCGCAAGCTGGGCGCACCCGGTCACGAGGAGTTCGCGGTGGGGGCACTGGCCAGCGGCGGGCGGGTGGTGGTGAACGACGACGTGCTGCGCGGTCTGCGGATTACCCCCACCCAGTTGCGGGAGATCGCCGAACGGGAGGCCCGGGAACTGGCCCGGCGGGAAGCGGCCTACCGGGCGGGTCGCCCGCCGCTGGAGGTCGCCGGCAAGACGGTGATCCTGGTCGACGACGGCCTGGCCACCGGATCGTCGATGCTGGCCGCCGTGCAGGCCTTGCGGGAGGCACTGCCCGCCGAGATCGTCGTTGCGGTCCCGGCCGCACCGGAGTCCACCTGCCGGGAGTTCGCCGGGATCGTCGAGGACGTCGTGTGCGCCTCGATGCCGACACCGTTTCTGGCCGTCGGCGAATCGTTCTGGGATTTCACCCAGGTCACCGATGAGGAGGTTCGCGAACTTCTGGCCACCCCGACCACCGGCGCGCCGACCGCGGCGGGCCCGGCCCCGGCCGAGTTGGTCCGGCAGGCCGCCATCAACGCCCCCGGCGGGGTGCCGCCCCGGGATGTCCTGGACGACCTGATCGGCGACGCCCGGGTGGTGCTGATCGGGGAGAGCTCGCACGGCACCCATGAGTTCTATGACGCCCGCGCCGAGATCACCAAGTGGCTCATCGAGGAGAAGGGCTTCAATGCCGTTGCCGCCGAGGCAGATTGGCCGGATGCCTACCGAGTGAACCGGTACGTGCGCGGGCTCGGCGACGACGACACCCCGGAGCAGGCGTTGCGCGGTTTCGAGCGGTTCCCGGCCTGGATGTGGCGCAACACCGTGGTGCGCGACTTCGTCGGCTGGCTGCGGTGGCACAACGGCCGCTGCGCCGCCGACGGCCGGCGCCAGACCGGGTTCTACGGGCTGGACCTCTACAGCCTGCACCGCTCGATGCAGGAGGTGGTGGGCTATCTCGACGGGGTGGACCCGGCCGCGGCGGCGCGGGCCAGGGCACGCTACGCCTGCTTCGACCACTCCACCGGCGACGACGGCCAGGCCTACGGCTACGCGGCCGCCTTCGGAGCCGGGCCCAGTTGCGAGCGCCAGGCCGTCGAACAGCTCATCGAGCTACAGCGCAACACCGGGGAGTACCTGCGCACCGACGGGGAACTGGCTGAGGACGAGCTGTTCTACGCCCAGCAGAACGCGGTGACGGTCCGTAACGCCGAGGCCTACTACCGCGGCATGTTCGCCGGCCGGGTCACCTCCTGGAATATGCGCGATAAGCACATGGCCGCGACGCTGTCCGCCCTCATCGAGCACCTCGACCGGGCCGGTGGGCCGGAACCGGCCCGGGTTGTGGTGTGGGCGCACAACTCTCACGTCGGTGACGCCCGCGCCACCGAGGTCTCGGTGGAAGGCCAGCTGACCATCGGCCAGTTGGCACGTGAGCAGTACGGTCGGGACTGCCGACTGATCGGATTCTCCACCTACTCCGGCACCGTCACCGCGGCCAGCGACTGGGGCGGTGTGGCCGAACGCAAGGTGGTGCGCCCAGCGCTGGCCGGCAGCATCGAGGAGTTGCTGCACGAGGCTGTGACATCGGAATCGGCGGCGTTCATCATCCCGATGCACGACGGTTCGCCGTCGGCGGCCGCGCTGGAGGTGGTCCGGCTGGGCCGGGCGATCGGGGTGATCTACCTGCCGCAGACCGAGCGGCAGAGCCACTACTTCCACGTGCGGCCGTCCGATCAGTTCGATGCGATGATCCACATCGACTCCACGCGTGCGCTGGAGCCGCTGGAACCGACCAGCGTCTGGATAGCCGGGCAGAATCCGGAGACGTACCCGACCGGTCTGTGAATCCGGTCTGTTAATCCCCGGACGGAGGACGCCGCAGTGCCGGACATCGTGACGCTGTGTATGAATCCGGCCCTGGACATCACGACCGCCACCGCGACGGTGCGCCCTACCGACAAACTGCGTTGCGCACCGGCTCGTTACGACCCCGGCGGCGGTGGGATCAACGTCGCCCACGTCGCCGAGGTGCTCGGCGCGACGTCGCTGGCGGTGTTCCCGGCCGGCGGTCCGGCCGGTGAGCTGGTGAACAACCTGCTCGTCGCCGAAGGGCTTGCCGTACAACGGATTACGATCGGCGGTTCAACTCGGGAGAGCTTCACCGTCAACGAAACCACCACCAGCGCGCAGTACCGTTTCGTGCTGCCCGGACCTCAGCTGACCCCTGCTGAGCAGGGGGATTGCCTGGATCACCTGCGCCGGGCGGCGGCCGGGGCGTCGATCGTGGTGGCCAGCGGCAGCCTGCCGCCCGGGGTGCCCGAGGACTTCTACCAGCAGGTGGCAGACGTCTGCGCGGAGCTGCAGGTGAAGTTCCTGCTGGACACCTCCGGCGGCGGCCTCACACACGTCAACGCCGGGGTGTTCCTGCTCAAGCCCAGCGTGCGGGAACTCCGGGACTGCGTCGGCCGGGACCTGCCCGGCGAGCAGGAGCAGTTCGGCGCGGCCCGCGAACTTGTCGACCGGGGGGCCGCCCGGTGCGTTCTGGTCTCGCTCGGCGCCCGCGGGGCGCTGCTGGTCACCGCCGAGGCCGCCCTGCGCTACCAGCCGGTGAGCGTGCCACCGGGCAGCGGGGTCGGCGCCGGCGACGCAATGGTGGCCGGGGTGGCGGTGGGTCTGACCCGCGGTTGGCCGTTGAGCGAGGCGGTGCGCCTGGGTGTCGCCGCCGGGGCGGCCATGCTGCTCACCCCCGGCACCGCGCCGTGCACCCGGGAGGACGCCGAACGGCTGTTCGCCCGGACCGAGGCCCCCGTTGCGGTGCCGCTGCCGCGTTAACAGGCACTACTCGTTAACAGGCGCAATCCGATAACAGGCACAATGGCCTGATGGCCGAACCGTTCCCACCCACGTCGGTGGTCGTCGGCGTCGACGGGTCGCGGGTTGGGGAGCGCGCCGCGTTGTGGGCCCTGCAGGAGGCGGTCGGGCGGGATCTGCCGCTGCATCTGCTGGCCGCCGCCGAGAACGGCGACACCGACGCCGCCCAGACCGCCGTGCGATCCGCCGCCGCCGCGGTGGCGGCGGCCGGCCCGCCGATCGCGGTGAGCACCGCGGTCGTCGCGGGCAGTCCCGCACAGGTCCTGCTCGAGGCGTCCCGGCGGGCGGCGATGCTGTGCGTGGGCGCCGTCGGACTCAAACACTCCGCCCACGCCCGGGTCGGCTCCACCGCCGCTGCGCTGGTGGCATCGGCGCACTGCCCGGTGGCGGTGGTGCGCGGCGCTGCGGGGCCGGCCAGCGCAGCCGGGTCCAGCGGCCCAGCCGGCTGGGTGGTCGTCGAGCTCGACACGACACCGGAGGCGGCCGCGGTCCTGCAGTTCGCGGTGGCCGAAGCCCGGATGAGGCGGGCGCCGCTGCGGGTGCTGGGCACCTGGCAGTCCGAGGATCACGACCCGCAGACGATCACCGAATCGGCACAGCTGGTGCGCGCCCAGCTGGACCGTCGGCTGGAGCAGTGGCGGCACCGCTATCCCGATCTGGACGTGCTGCCGGTCGCCGTCCGCGACAGCGGCCTGGGGTACCTGGCCGAGAACGGCGCGGCCATCCAACTCGTGGTGCTCGGAGCGCACGCCAGCGCTGCGGTGGCCGAGCTGCTCGGGCCGGCGGGCATGTCCGCGCTGCACGGGTCCGACTGCACGATTCTGGTCGTCGATCGCCAACGTCTGCTCTGAGAAGACCTTCCGGCCGATATGGTGGAACCCATGGTCAGGGTCTTTCTCGTCGACGACCACGAGGTGGTCCGCCGGGGGTTGATCGACCTGCTCGCCGCCGACCCCGACCTCGATGTCATCGGCCAGGCCGGTTCGGTGGCCGCGGCGATGGCCCAGATCCCGGCCCTGAAACCGGACGTGGCGGTGCTCGACGTCCGCCTGCCCGACGGTAACGGCATCGAACTGTGCCGCGACCTGCTGTCAAAAATGCCCGATCTGCGCTGTCTGATGCTGACATCGTTCACCTCCGATGAGGCGATGCTGGACGCCATCCTGGCCGGTGCCAGCGGCTACGTCGTCAAGGACATCAAGGGTATGGAGTTGGCCAAGGCGATCAAGGATGTCGGGGCCGGCCGCTCACTGCTGGACAACCGCGCCGCCGCCGCGCTGATGGCCAAGTTGCGCGGCGCGGCCGAACGCGCCGACCCGCTGTCCGGGCTGACCGAACAGGAACGGGTGCTGCTGGGCCTGCTCGGTGAGGGCCTGACCAACAAGCAGATCGCGGCGCGGATGTTCCTGGCGGAGAAGACCGTCAAGAACTACGTGTCGCGGCTGCTGGCCAAACTGGGCATGGAGCGCCGTACCCAGGCCGCGGTGTTCATCTCCAAACTCGACCAGCAGCGCCGCCGAGATCGCTGAATGTCAGGGCCGGGCGGGGAGGACCAGTCGTCGCGGCTGCGCGAGACGCTGTCCCAACTACGGCTGCGCGAGTTGCTGGTCGAGGTCCAAGACCGGGTCGAGCAGATCGTCAAGGGCCGGGACCGGCTGGACGGTTTGGTCGAGGCCATGCTGGTGGTGACCGCCGGACTCGACCTGGACCGCACCCTGCAGACCATCGTGCAGGCGGCGACCAAACTCGTCGACGCCCGCTACGGGGCCCTGGGAATCCGCGGCGAGGGCCACGAGCTCGTCGATTTCGTCCTGGAGGGGATGGGCGAGGGGGAAATGGCGGCGATCGGCCGGGTGCCGCAGGGCGTCGGCGTACTGGGCCTGCTGCTCGACGATCCCAAACCGATCCGGCTCGACGACATCGGCAAGCACCCGGCCTCGGTGGGCTTCCCGCCGAACCACCCCCCGATGCACACCTTCCTGGGCGTTCCGGTCCGGATTCGCGACGAGATCTTCGGCAACCTGTATCTGACCGAGAAAGCCGGCGGGGAACCCTTCACCGATGACGACGAGGTGCTCGTCGAGGCGCTGGCCGCGGCGGCGGGCATCGCCATCGACAACGCCCGGCTCTATCAGCAGGCCCAGATGCGCCAGGGCTGGATCGAGTCCACCCGCGATATCGCCACCCAGTTGCTGGCCGGGGACAACCCGGCCGACGTGTTGAGTCTGATGGCCGGGGACGTGCTCAAGCTGGCGCAGGCCGACGGGGCCTTCATCGCCGTCGCCGTCGAGACCGGCGACGAGCCTGCCGAGGAACTGGTGGTGCTGGACGCCACCGGCGCCGCGCGGGTCCCGCAGCCGGTGCCGACGATCGACGTCACCGGCAGTCTGCTGGGCCAAGTCCTGCACGACCACGTCGCGCGCCGGGTACCCGAGATCGAACAACCCGAACTGCGGCTGATGGACGATGCCGGACCGGCCATGGTGATTCCGCTGCGCGCCAACCTCGGCGGGATCGTGGTGCTGCTGCGCCGGCGCGGAGCGCGGGAGTTCTCCGCTGACCAACTCGACATGATGGTGGCCTTCGCCGACCAGGTGGCGCTGGCCTGGCAGCTGGCCAGCAGCCGTCGGCGCATGCACGAACTCGAGGTGGTCGCCGAACGTGACCGGATCGCACGGGACCTCCACGATCACGTCATCCAGCGGCTTTTCGCGATGGGCCTGCAGCTGCAAGGCGCCATTCCGCGGGCTCGCGTACCTGAGGTCCAGCAACGGCTCGCCGACACCGTCGACGAATTGCAGAGCGTCATCCAGGAGATCCGGACCACCATCTTCGATCTGCACGGCGGGGCGGCCGGCTCCACCCGGTTGCGCCAACGGATCAGCGAGGCGGTGTCCGCGTTCGCCGGGTCGGGTCTGCGGACCACCGTCACATTCGTCGGGCCGCTGTCGGTGGTCGACGCGGTGCTGGCCGATCACGCCGAGGCGGTGGTCCGCGAGGCGGTCAGCAACGCCGTCCGCCACGCCCACGCCCACACCCTGACCGTCACCGTGCGGGTGGAGGACGAGTTGAGCATCGAGGTGGTCGACGACGGCTGCGGGATACCGGCCGAGGTGACCCCGAGCGGACTGAACAACCTGCGGGACCGAGCCGAGGAGGTCGGCGGGAGACTGGTCATCACCGATGCTGCGGGTGGCGGCACCGCGGTGCACTGGACGGCGCCGCTGCCCTGACGGGACGGCATCCCGATGAGGCGCAACTAGGTGGGGCTGCTCACTGGCGCACGACGATCACCGGCATCCGGGCGGCGTGCACCACCGACGTGCTGACCGAGCCCAGCAGCATCCCGGCGAAGCCGCCACGGCCGTGGCTGCCCACCACAAGCAGCTGGGCCGACTCGGCCTGTTCGAGCAACTGGTGGGCGGGCTTGTCGGCCACCACCACCCGGCGCACCAGGACATCGGGGTAACGCTCCTGCCATCCCGCCAGCCGCTCGCCGAGGGTCTCCTCCCCCGCCGCCTGCAGCGTCGACCAATCGGCTCCGGGGAACTCGAACACACCGGTGTCGCTCCAGGCGTGGACGGCGACCAGGTCGACGCCGCGGAAGGAGGCCTGTTCGAAGGCGACCGCCAGAGCGCCCTCGGAGGCCGGGGAGCCGTCCACCCCCACCACGACCGGCGCCTGCGACGGGTGCGGCATCAGCGGATCCTTGTCGTGGATGATCGCCACCGGGCAGTGCGCATGATGGGCCAGGCCGGAGCTGATCGACCCGAGCAGCCCGCGGGCCAACGCACCGCGACCCCGGGAGCCCACCACCACCAACTGCGCCGAGGAGGACAGACCGGCCAGCACCGGCACCGGTGAGCCGGCGAGCATCTCGGCGCTGACCTCCACCTCGGCGGCGGCGTCGCTGGCGGCGTCCCGGACCGTCTTCGCCGCATCGTCGAGCAGCTTGCGGCCCTCCTCGTCCTGCCACTCCATGAAGCCCGGCGGCATCGGCACCTCCGGGAACACCATCACCACCGGCGGAACCAGCACATGGACCAGCTTCAGCGCCGCGCCGCGCCGCGCGGCGTCACGCGCCGCCCAGTCGACGGCAACTCTCGATGCCGGCGAGCCGTCGACCCCAACGATGATCGGCAGACTGCTTGCTGCAGTTGACATTCCACTGTCCTTCCCTCCGCGCCGCTGCACCCGGGGATGCGAGCGGCAC
>VERS01000008.1 GCA_018882545.1 Mycobacterium sp. | reverse complement strand
ACCGCCGATGCAGTCCGGCGGGTGCGGCTGCTGCGGGCCCTTCGGCGAGTTACGCGCCGCGCTGAGCCGATAGAACGCGCCGTCGAAGTCGAAGGTCTCCTGGCTGAGCAGGCCGATCAGCACCTGACATGCCTCGTCGAACCGGTCGAATCGCTGCTTGAGCGTGCCCAGTTCGATGCCGTAGGCCCCGGACTCCTCCTCGTTCCAGCCGGCACCGAGTCCCAGTTCCAGCCGTCCGTCGGAGATCACGTCCAGCGCGGCGGCCATATTGGCCAGCACTGCGGGGTGGCGGTGGTGGATGCCCGTCACCAGCGTGCCCAGCCGCAACCGGGTGGTGGCCTGCGCCAGCGCGGTCAGTGCGGTCCAGCCCTCCAGGCACGGTCCGGCCGGGTCGGAGAAGATCGGGTAGAAGTGGTCGAAGGTCCAACCGGACTCGTAGACCTCGATCCCGTCGGCGGCCCGCCACACCGCCAGCATGTCGGGCCAGGTGGTGTTCTGGGTGGCGGTCTTGAAGGCGAATCGCACCCTCGCCACCCTATCGAGCTACGGGGTGCGACAGGGGCGCCCGCGGGGACCGGCGCGGATACCTGAGCCAGCAAATAACCGACGTTATGGATGACGCGGATCCGGCGGGCGCCCGGCGGGCGTGAGCAGGGTCGGGGCGCGCGGGCGGCGTGCCGGGATGGAGGCGGAACCAACCCCGACTCCGCGCAGTTCGCCGAGGTTGCTCGGGCCTGTTCTGCGACTCCGCCCCCAGGGCCTGTTCATGCTGAATTGACGCAGTTGAACAAGCTGGCCATACTGTCGGAATGCAGGGAACCGGGGAGGGTTCGTGGGTTAGCGACAAGGAGATCGTCGACGCGGTCCTGCGCGATCTCGCCGAGGCCGCCGACCGCTGGGAAGCCCTCGTCGCCCAGGCGGAGACGGTCAACTACAGCGTCGACATGGGTGATGTTCGGGCCGTCGCCGACTCCGACGGCAAACTCGTCGGCCTTGTGCTGCAGCCGGGAGTCACGGCGCACTACACCCATACCGAACTGGCCGCGCGGATGAACACCGCCTTCGCGGCGCTGCGGGCCGAAGTCGAGGAGGACTACCAGGCCCGGTACGGCGGCGAACTGCGATGAACCCTGCCACGAACCCTGCGATGAACCCGGGACGACGCCGGTGCCGCTGAATCTCTCCAACAGGGACCAGAATTCCGGCCACCTTTTCTACAACCGAAGGTTGCGCGCTGCGCTCACCCGTTTCTCGGTCCGGATGAAGCATGATGACCGCAAGCAGCAGGCTGCCCTGGCGCTCTCCGTCGTCTTCGTCGTGCTCGGTTGCGCCTGGATGGCCTTGCTCAATGTCATCAAGCCCGCCGGGCTGGTCGGACAGTCCGCCATCGTCGGCAACCGGGACACCGGCGCGTTGTACGCCCGGATCGACGGACGCCTCTACCCGGCGCTCAACCTGACCTCGGCACGCCTGGCCACCGGCAGCGCCGCCTCCCCCAGTTGGGTGAAGGCCGCCGAGATCGGGAAGTATCCGACGGGACCGCTGATCGGCATCCCGGGGATTCCCGACGACCTGCCGGTCTCCGGTAACCCGCTGTCGGCCTGGGCGGTCTGTGACACCGCCCCGGAGCGGGGCAGTGGTGCGGCCACCCTGGTCACCGCCATCGCCGGCCGGCTATCCCAGGACCGCGCCGCACCGATGACCGCAAGCCAGGCGCTGCTGGCCACCCACCGCGGGTCGACCTATCTGGTCTGGAATGGGCAGCGCACCCGCATCGACCCCGCCGATCGTTCGGTCACCTTCAATCTCGGGATCGATCCCGCAGTGACGCGGCCGGTCGAGATGTCCGGTGCACTCTTCGACGCGATGCCCGCCACCGAACCGCTGACGGTACCGGTGATTCCCGAGGCCGGGACGCGGTCCAGACTGCTGCCCGATTCGGTGGTCGGAAGGATTCTCCAGACCCGCGACGCCGCCGGGGAGAACAGCGACTTCTACGTCCTGCTGCCCACCGGCGTTCAGAAGATCACCGCCTTCGTGGCCGACCTGCTGCGCACCGCCGACAGTCAGGGCGCCACCGCTCCGCAACTGGTTTCCCCGGACACCCTGGTCGCCATCCCGGAGGTGGAGGTGCTCGACGTGGACTTCTATCCGACCGGCAGACTCGATTTCGTCGACACCGACGCCAATCCGGTCAGCTGTGTCAGCTGGCAGAAGACCACGGGGGATCCGCAGGCCGCCGTAGCCGTGTACAGCGGCCGCGGCCTTCCGGTGCCGCAGAGCCAGGACTCCCGGATCGTCGCCCTGGTGCGCAACGCCCACGACTCCGTCGAGGCGCAGCAGACGCTGATCCTGCCCGGCGCCGCGACCTTCGTCGCCACAACGGGCGGTGCCCCCGCGTCCGACACCCGCGAGAGCTTGTACTGGGTCTCCGCCCAGGGGGTGCGGTACGGGATCGAATGGGACCAGGAAACCCTGCACGCCTTGGGAATCGACCCCGGTCGCGCGGTGCAGGCACCGTGGCCGATAGTCCGGACGTTTGCCGCCGGCCCCGCCGTCGGGCGGGCCGCCGCCCTGGTAGCCCGCGACGCCATCGAGCCGGGCGGCGACGCGGCCGCGCTTCCCGCGGGCCCGGGGGGCTAGCGGTGTCCAAGAAGGGGTTCGTCCGCGGTCCGCGCAAGGCCGCGCCGACGGTCACACCGGTCCGGGTGATGGTGGATCCGCCGCTGGCGCTGCCTGAGCGCGAGCCGCGCAACATCCTGCTCATGATCGCCGCGCCGGCTCTTCTCGTCGCGATCATCGGCACGCTGGTGGTGATGTACGCCTCGGGGGTCCGGTCGCTGCAGGCCGGACTTTTCCCCCTGATCGGCCTGGTCGCCTTCGCCGCGATGATGTTCAGCGGACGCTTCGGCCGGGGCCGGCGCATCAGTTGGGGCGAACAGGAGAAGCAGCGCCGAAGCTACCTTCGCCAACTCGACGAGGACCGGGACGAAATCCAACGCGCCGCTCAACAGCAGCGCCGCAGCCAGCTCTACGTCCACGGCGATCCGACGCGCTTCGACACCGTCATCGGCGGCCCGCGGATGTGGGAGCGCCGACCCGGCGATTCGGACTTCCTCGACGTTCGGCTCGGTATCGGGGTGCAGTCGACTGCAGACTCGGCCGTCTCGCTGCAGTGGCCCGAGGTGCCGATCGGCGAGGAACTCGAACCGGTGACGGGCCGGGCGCTGCGGGATTTCATTCTGGAGCAGAGCAAGATTCGCGACATCGGCAAAGTCCTCAGTCTGCGGTCCCGCCCCGGATTCAGCTTCATCGGCGAGAACACCGCGGAGCTGCACGCGGTGATCCGCTCGATACTGTGTTCGCTGGCCGTTTACCACAGTCCGGCCGAGGTCAAGCTGATGGTGGTCACCCGCAACCCCGAGCGGTGGTCCTGGTTGGTGTGGCTACCGCACAACCACCACGACGAGATGTTTGACGCCTGCGGCCTACGGCGCCTGGTCTTCGCCTCGCCGGCTGACCTCGAGGAGGCACTCGACGCCGAATTGCACCGGAAGGGCCGAGGCCCGTGGGCGCCGCCGAGCGGGCTCAGCCCGACCACCACGCTGTCGCCAATGGAGTACAGCGGCTCAGCCGGTCTGGGCCCGCACTGGATCATCGTCGATGACAACGTCGGCACTCCCGACCAGTGGGAAGCGGTTACGGGCCAAAAGGGGATGGCCGGAATCACTGTGTTGCGCCTGGCCACCCGTATCGGCGAGGGCGTCGGATTCGCAAGTGCCGACGAGCGGTTCGAGGTGCGGGAGGGACGGTTACGCCACCGCGACGCCTTCTACGCGGTTGCCGACATGCTCGCCGAAAGCACCGCCAACCGCTATGCCCGGGCATTGGCGAGGTGGTCCGCGTCGTCCACCGACGAGCGATCCGACACCGACAGCCAGGGCGCAGAACTACTTCGCGCCCTGGGAATCGGCGATCCGCGCGATCTCGACGTCGACCGGCTCTGGGCGCAGAGCCGGGGCCGTGGCGACCCCCGGTGGGCAATGGTGCCGGTGGGCGTCCGACCGGGCGGTGACATCCAACATGTCATCCTGCGGGCCAAGGACTTCGGCGGATACGGATTCCACTCGGTGGTGATCGGAACCTCCGGGTCCGGCAAATCGGAGTACTTCCTGGCGCTGTGCAACGGCATCGCGTTGACGCACTCGCCGGAGAGCTTCATCGTCATCTTCGTGGACATGAAGTTTGAGTCCGCCGCCCAGGACCTTGCGGGACTGCCGCACGTCGCAGGATCGCTGTCCAACCTCGGAAAGGACGACCGGCATCTGGCCGAACGGATGCGCAAGGCGATCGACGGTGAAATGGCCCGCCGTTACGCCTTGTTCAAGTCCGCCGGTGCCAGAGATGCGAACGAGTACGAGGAAATGCGGTTGGCCGGCCGAGATCTCGAGCCGGTGCCGATCCTGCTGGTGATTATCGACGAGTACCTCGAATTGTTCCATCACCACCCGGAGTGGATTGATCTGGTGATCCACATCGGTCAGGAGGGCCGCGGCTGCAACATCTTCTTCACACTCGGCGGTCAACGGCTGGATCTCTCCTCGCTGAGCAAGGTCAAGAGCAACATCGCCTTCCGGGTCGCATTACGCGCCGAGACGGCTGAGGATTCCCGCGACGTCATCGGCAGCGATGCCGCGCTGCACCTGCCCTCCAAGGACAACGGCCACGCTCTGCTCAAGGTGGGCCCGCGGGAACTCGACCAGTTCCGGTGCTTCTATGTCTCAGCGCCGTTCGTCGTGCCCAAGAAAATGGTGAGCGACGATACGACGGTCTCGGTGAGTTTCACCCGTCCGCTTTCGCTGACATGGGAGTATCAGCCGCTCAGCCAGTCCGACAGCGCCGCCCTTGCCGTCGCGGCCGAGCCTGAGCAGGCTGACGAATACCTCTACCACTCAGACGGATTCAAGCGGAAGAAGCTCCTAGACGTCATCCGAGAGTCGCTGGTCTCCCACCCGGCGCGTCCGCCGCATCGGATTTGGCTGCCGCCACTGGAGGTCAGTGCGACGGCCGACGAACTGGTGCAGATGTGGCGTGGGAAGCCGTGGTGGGAAGACTACGGAGACAACCCCGGCCTGGTCTTCCCGGTCGGTGTCGAGGACTTCCCCGAGGAACACGCGCAACGGGTGCACGTCATCGACGCCGAAGTCGACAACGTGATGGTGGTGGCGACCGCCCAACGGGGAAAATCCACCACGCTGATGACCTTGGTCACCACCGCCGCTCTGATGTACCGCCCGGAGCGGGTCAGCTTCTTCTGCCTCGGGGCAGCGCTGTACCCGCTGGAGGGCTATCCGCATGTGGCCGGCGTGGTCAGCATCACCGATATCGAGGGCGTGTCACGCACCATCTCGACGATCGAGGGTGTGATCCGGGCAAGGGAAGCCTCCTTCAAGCGCTACCAGATCGACGTCGCCGAATTCCGGGAACGTCGGTTCGGCGCCATGGCGGGTGGACCCACCGACCCGGAGGACAGGTTCGGCGAGGTCTTCCTGGTCATCGACAACTTCGGGGATCTGTACGAGAAGGACAACGGACTCGGCGATCGTGCGATCACCATTGCGCGCCAGGGTCTTTCGTACGGAATTCACGTCATGACCAGCGCCAGCGGTTGGCTCGTCGGGCAGAAGCAGGCACTTCTCAACGTGGCCAACGCCCGCATCCAGCTCCGCTTGAGCAATCCCGACGAAACCCAGATGGGTACCGGGATGGAACACCGGCGGGCGGCGCGGCAGACGCTGGACCGGCCCGGATTCGGGGTGACCCGCACCGGCCACGAGTTGCTGATCGGACTGCCGGAGATCCTCGGGCCCGACGGTGACCGGGTGGCCACCCGTGAGGTCGGCGGTGCGATCGCCGCCCGGACCGGCGCCGGCAAAGTGGATTCCCTGGCGCGGCTACCCGAGCGAATCGCGTTGAGCCAGATCATCGCTGGCTATACCGGGCAGGGAGCGGCCGAGCCGTACAACATCCCGTTTGCCATCGGGGAGAGTGCTCTGCAGCCGGTGGCGATGCCCTGTCGGCAGACGCCGAACCTTCTCATCGTTGGGCGGCAGGGGTGCGGCAAGACCAGCACCCTTGCCGCGATCGGACAGTCGATCACGGCCCGGTTGTCCCCGCAGCAGGCGCGGATCACCATCATCGACCCGAAGACCAGCCTGATCGGTCGCATTCCTGACCGCAACGTCGAGGCCTACGCCTACACCGCCGATGACATCGACGGGGTGCTGGAGCACATCGCCGGGATCATGGCTGATCGGCTTCCACCGTCGGGTCTGACCCAGGAGGAACTCCTGGCCCGGCCGGCCTGGTCAGGGCCGCACCACTTCGTCCTGATCGACGACGAGCACGAACTCCGCCCCAACGGGCTGGGCGTGAAGCAGGCCGCAACGGCGCCGTTGTGGAATCTGCTCGAACGCGGACGAGAGATCGGTCTGCATGTGATCGCCACGCGGCTGCCGGGTAACTGGGCGGGAGTCTCGGCGATGAGCCCGTTTCTGCAGAAGCTCGCCAGCTCGCGCACACCCACGTTGTTCATGGACAACGATCCGCAGGCGGTCAAGGTGTTCGGCCGCGCCAGCGCCCAGCAACTCCCCCCGGGCCGGGGCCTGCTCGTCACCACCGACGGGGCGATGGAAGGCGTGCTGGTGGGTTCGCCGTCGTGATCGGTGCGGTGGCTGTCGGCAATTCGGGTACCCCTGATTTGAACTCGTGTCCCGGCGCCTGGTCGGCGGCGTCGGCGCCCGTCCGAGCCCCGGTGACCTTCTGCGAAGACCGGTAGCGGCGCGGTATTCGTGTTCGTCCGGAGGCGGTTTGGACTGCGCCGCCGAGAGTGCGGGACATTGGCCGTAGGCCAACCTTTGCGACACTGACCCGATGACGGATCTTCACGGACACCGGCGGTGTTGTCGGCGCTGACCGACCCCCCAATCCGACCCAGCTTCCCGGAGTGCCTCCATGACGTCGCCCGTCCCGCCGCTGCCTGTCCCGGGTGTCCCGCCCGCCTCTCTGCGGTTGCCCAATCTGCTGTGTGCGACCGACCGCTATTCGGAGCGGGTCCTCGACGGCGGGTTCGACCACCTGCTTCCCGTCGACGGTCTGCCAGCGGACCGGCGGTGGTACACCCGCCTGCATACCGATGATGATCTGGACGTGTGGCTGATCAGTTGGGCAGCCGGCCACTCCACCGAGTTGCACGACCACGGCGGCTCACTGGGCGCGCTGACCGTGCTGACCGGGGCGTTGCGCGAGTACCGCTGGACCGGGAAAGCGCTCCGCAGCCGGACACTTGAGGCCGGCGATCAGGCCGCCTTCCCGCTCGGCTGGGTTCACGACGTGGGGGCGGCCGAAATCAAGGAGCAGACCGGCCAGCAGACGCTCAGTGTGCATGCCTACTCTCCGCCGCTCACGGTGATGTCCTACTACGAGGTGACGGGCCGGCAGACACTGCGCCGGACCCGCACCGCCCTGACCGATCTCTCGAAGGCGGGTTGAGGGTGACCAGCCGCATCGACGCTGTACTCGCCGCCGCCCGCGCCAGGTTGCGGCGGATGTCGGCCGCCGAGATTCCCGGCGCGGTCGCTCGGGGCGCCATCCTGGTCGATATCCGGCCCGCGGCCCAGCGCGCCACCGAGGGGACACTCGACACCGCACTGGTGGTCGAACGCAATGTGCTGGAGTGGCGTTGCGATCCCACCAGCCCGGCGCGGTTGCCGCAGGCGGTCGGTGACGACGTCGAATGGGTGGTGGTCTGTTCGCAGGGCTACACCTCCAGCCTGGCCGCCGCCGCTCTGCAGGACCTCGGCCTGCGCCGGGCGACCGATGTGGTCGGCGGCTACCAGGAGTTGGTGCGAACCGGGGTGCTCGCCGGACTGAGAGCGCCGGCGACCGCGTCTGGTCCCGGATGAGGCTGGGGTGGAGTCGAACTCATGCCCGATAAGTCAGGTGCGTTCGACCTCGGCCGCCAACTGCTCGACGGCCTCCCGGACGGCGCTGAGGGCGACGGGGTTTTCCCGCGGATGGCGCTCACCTAGGGTGGCGATCGGCAGCGACAACTTGATCGACTCGATGACCCGGGGGCCGGCGATGCCGAAAGACTTGCGCGTCTCGTCGTGCGCCCAGGTGCCGCCATAGCGGCCGGCGGCGGTCCCGATGACGGCCAGCGGCTTGTCCTTCAGGGCGCTGGCGCCGAAAGGCCTGGACAACCAGTCGATGGCGTTCTTGAGAACCCCGGGGATACTTCCGTTGTACTCCGGCGTGACGACCAGCGCCGCATCGGCCGCCGCCGCGGCGGCTCGTAGGGCGGTCACCGCGGCGGGCGGATCGGCGGTGTCGAGATCCTCGTTGTAGAAGGGCAGTTGGCCCAGATCCTCGAACACCTCCAGCTGAACTCCGCTGGGGGCCACCTCGGCTGCGGCCTCGGCCAGTTGACGGTTCACCGACGCGGAGCGCAGGCTGCCGATCAGGGTGAGAATTGTGAGCTCGGACATGGACTTCTCGTACTTTCTCGAAAGTCGCTTTGATTCAACGTGATCCATACCGGTGTGCATCAAAAACCGGGTTGATCGAATACTCTCATGACTACCGAACGCATCGCCGATCATGTGAAGTTCGCCTACTGGGTCCCCAACGTAAGCGGAGGACTCGTCACGAGCACAAAAGAACAACGCACCGATTGGAACTACGACTACAACGTCAGGCTGGCCCGCACGGCGGAGAACAACGGTTTCGAGTACGCCCTGAGCCAGGTGCGTTACGAGGCCAGTTACGGTGCGGAGTATCAGCACGAGTCGACTGGTTTCTCCCTGGGACTGCTGCTGGCGACCCAGCGGTTGAAGGTGATTGCGGCAGTCCACCCCGGTCTGTGGCATCCGGTGGTTCTGGCGAAACTGGGCGCGACGGCGGACCACCTTTCCGGCGGCCGGTTCGCGGTCAACGTCGTCTCGGGCTGGTTCAAGGACGAGTTCGTTCACCTCGGCGAGCCCTGGCTCGAGCATGACGAACGCTACCGGCGCAGTGCGGAGTTCCTGCAGGTGCTCCGCAAAATCTGGACCGAGGACGACGTGGATTTCCGCGGCGACTTCTACCGAATCCACGATTTCACCCTCAAACCCAAGCCGCTGAACACCTCGGGGCGGCCCAATCCTGAACTGTTCCAGGGCGGTAACTCCACCGCCGCACGCCGCAACGGCGGGCTGTATGCCGACTGGTACTTCTCCAACGGCAAGGACTTCGATGGTTTCACCGAGCAGGTCGTCGATGTCCGCGAGCACGCCCGCTCGGCCGGCCGGGAGGTCAAATTCGGGCTCAACGGCTTCATCATCGCCCGCGACACCGAGAAGGAGGCCCGTGAGACGCTGCGGGAGATCGTGGCGAAGGCCAACCGGCCGGCGGTCGAGGGCTTCCGCAACGCGGTGCAGCAGGCCGGAAACTCCACCGCCGACAAACGCGGCATGTGGGCCGATTCGAGCTTTGAGGATCTGGTGCAGTACAACGACGGCTTCCGCACCCAGCTGATCGGCACTCCCGAGCAGATCGCCGAACGCATCGCGGCCTACCGCAAGCGCGGCGCCGACCTGATCCTGGGCGGTTTTCTGCACTTCCAGGAGGAGATCGAGTACTTCGGTGCTCGGGTGCTACCGCTGGTGCGGGAGATCGAGGCCGCCGAACGGCTGGGCGAACCGGTGCTGGCGAGGAGCTAGCCGGCGCACTATCCCGCGGGGGTGAGCAGGTCCTGCCAGTTCGGGTCGTTCGGTCCGACGAGGTCGGTCTGCGCCGCGGGCTGCCCGTCCGCCGAGCAGGATGGTCACCAGGACCAGGGTGGCCAGCAGGACCGATAAGCCCGCCGGCCGGGTCCTACCTGCGATCACCGAAGTGCCGCAACCGCACGACGAGGGGATAGAGCTTGCAGCCAAGACAAATCCCGAAGGCGGCGTTGAGGAAAGCGGCGAACAGCGCAAAGGCGGTGGCGATGACACCGATCAGCGTTGCGCCGGCGGTGAAACCGACGAGGCCGGCGATGGTGAAGATGAACCCCACCAGTTGGGCGAATCGCAGCGGCGCAACCGGCTCACGGTCTCCGGCAGGGCCGATCCGGGGAGCAACCAACCGCGCGTAGAGCCAGCCGTACGGATGCTTCCGCGGCCCGAAGGCAGCGCCGATCGCGAAGACGAGAGCCTGGGCGGCCAGCAGGACCGTCGCGGCGGGCACACTGACTGCTGACAGGGCGATCACCGCGGCCAACACAACCGTTGTGACCCAGGCCGCGAAGCGGGGCCCGCGGACGTCGACTTGAGCCGAAGCTGATGCGGTGGTTGTCATGTGCTGCTCCGTGGTCTCGGGGATGCCAATGGTAGGCAGTGCGGCGACCGGCGGCACCCGCCCTTAGTCCGGGCCGGCCCACTGAGCAGCGCAAAGGGATTCAATCCCATGGATGAAAACTCAGTCTCGTTGATCGACAACGGAAGTCATCTTCGCCACCCTCGCCTGTGGGCTATATCGAGAAGTCCTCGCCGTACCAAACACCAGCTTCGGGCAGTCGGATCACCGGTCCGAGCGGTGCGCCGTCCACCCGGGCCTCCAGGTCGGCGACGCGGGTGAGCAGTGACTGCAGGCCGACACCCAGCGGGTCGGGTAATGCGTTGGAGCCGTTTGTGTTCCGCGCAGTGGCCGGGACGGTCTCGGTTCGGCCGACGATCTGTCCCGGAACGCCCACCACGACCGCACCACTCGGTACCGGCTTGATGACCACGGAGTTCGCCCCGATCTGGGCGTCATCGCCAACGGTGATGTTGCCCAGTACTTTTGCCCCGGCGCCGATGGTGACGTTGTCGCCGATGGTGGGGTGGCGCTTGCCGGGTTCCAGGCTGGTGCCGCCCAGGGTGACCCCGTGGTAGATGGTGACGTTATCGCCGATCACGGCGGTCTCGCCGATGACCACTCCGGTGGCGTGGTCGATGAACAGCCCGCTGCCCAGCTGCGCGCCGGGATGGATCTCCACTCCGGTCAGTTTGCGCACCAACTCGGCCAGGAATCGGGCCGGTGTCTTTGCCCCGCGGCGCCACAGCCGGTGGGTGAACCGATGCGCCCACACCGCATGCAGGCCGGGGTAGCACAGCACCACCTCCAGGACAGACCGGGCGGCGGGATCGCGCCGCTTGACCTGCTGTGCGTCGCGCAGGATGCCGGCCAGCCCGGACCGCATGGTGTCAGTCGGCCAGGTCGGCGAACAGGGCGGTGCTCAGATAGCGCTCGCCGTAGCTGGGGAAGACGACCACGATCAGTTTGCCGGCGTTCTCGGGCCGGTGGGCCAGTTGCAGGGCAGCCCAGGCGGCCGCTCCGGAGGAGATACCGACCAGCAGGCCCTCCTCCCGGGCCAGTCGGCGGGCAAGGTCGAAGGCGTCCTCGCCGGCAACTTGGATGACCTCGTCGACCAGGTCGGTGGCCAGTACCGGCGGGACGAAACCGGCGCCGATGCCCTGGATGGGGTGGGGGCCCTTCTGCCCGCCGGAGAGCACCGGCGAGGCCGCCGGTTCGACCGCCACGAACTCGACCGAGGGCTTGCGTTCCTTGATCACCTCGGCGACTCCGGTGATCGTGCCGCCGGTGCCCACGCCGCCGACGAAGATGTCGATCCGCCCGGCGGTATCCGCCCAGATCTCCTCGGCGGTGGTGACCCGGTGCACGGCCGGGTTGGCCGGGTTCTCGAACTGCTGGGGAATGAAGTAGCGCTGGTCTGTCTTGGCCAGCTCCTCGGCTTTGGCGATCGCACCGGGCATCCCCTCGGGCCCGGGGGTGAGGATCAGTTCGGCACCGTAGGCGCGCAGCAGAATCCGACGTTCGACGCTCATCGTCTCGGGCATCGTCAGCACGCACTTGTAGCCGCGGGCAGCGCAGACCATTGCCAGGGCGATACCGGTGTTACCACTGGTGGGTTCCAGGACGATGGTG
Organism: Mycobacterium sp.; assembly: GCA_018882545.1. Lineage (GTDB taxonomy): Bacteria > Actinomycetota > Actinomycetes > Mycobacteriales > Mycobacteriaceae > Mycobacterium. The sequence goes on along the minus strand of VERS01000008.1, from coordinate 1,925 downwards.
TCCGGGCCGATCAAACCGGCTTGTTCGGCAGCGTCGATCATGGCGACCCCGATGCGGTCCTTGACACTGGCGCCGGGGTTGAAAAACTCCAGTTTGGCGACCACCTCGGCGCCGGCACCCTCGCTGACGCGGCGTAGCCGGACCAATGGTGTTCCGCCGGTCAGTTCGGTGATGTCGTTGGCGATCCTGGTCATCGGGGCCTCCCCTGGTTCAACCGGCGCATCCCATACGTCCTCTGGACGTGGGCGGATGCAGGGTCGCCGGCGCCGCTCCCTCCGCGATCCGCTGCACTGCGGCGAGGAATACGTCGATCTCCTCGACGGTGTTGTAGAAGGCGAACGAGGGGCGGACCGTCGCCTCCAGCCCCATCCTGCGCAGGATCGGCTGGGCGCAGTGGTGGCCGGCGCGAACGGCAATCCCCTCGGTGTTGAGCGCCTTGCCGATTTCGATCGGATCGTGGCCGTCCAGCACGAAGGACAGCACGCTCGCCTTGTGATCGGCGGTGCCGACGATGCGCACCCCGGAGATCGCCGCGAGTCGGGGAGTGGCGTAGTCCAGCAGGGCGTGCTCGTAGGAGGCGATCCGTTCGACGCCGACCCGCTCGACGTAGCGCAGGGCCTCGCCGAGTCCGACGGCGTCGGCGATGTTTCCGGTGCCCGCCTCGAACTTGTTCGGCGGACCCTGGATGATCGCCCGCTCGAGCGTGACGTCGGCGATCATGTTGCCGCCGCCCTGCCACGGCGGGGTCTCGGCCAGCGCCTCGTCGGTCCCGTACAGCACGCCGATTCCGGTGGGCCCGAAGATCTTGTGACCGGAGAAGACGAAGAAGTCCGCTCCGCAGCCGACGACGTCGATGGGGACGTGCGGCACCGACTGCGCCCCGTCGATGAGAACCCGGGCACCGTAACGATGGCCGAGGGCGACGATCTCGTGGACCGGGTTGACCGTACCCAGAGCGTTGGACAGGTGCGTGGCGGAGACGAATCTAGTGCGCGGGCCCAGCAGTTCCTCGAATCCGTCCATCAGCAGATTACCGGCATCGTCGACCGGGGCGACTTTGAGAATGGCGCCCGTCTTGCGGCAGATCATCTGCCAGGGAACGATATTCGCGTGGTGCTCCAGGTGGGTGATGACGACCTCATCGCCGGCCTGCAGATGCTTCCCGCCCCACGACTGGGCCACCAGGTTGATCGCCTCGGTGGTGCCGCGGACGAAGATCACCTGCTCGGTCCTGGCCGCGCCGATGAAACGGCGGACCGTCTCGCGGGCGTCCTCGTAGGCGTCGGTGGCCCGGGCGGCGAGTTCGTGAGCGGCCCGGTGGATGTTGGAGTTCTCGTGGGCGTAGAAGTAAGCGATCCGGTCGATCACCGCCTGCGGCTTCTGGGTTGTGGCGGCGTTGTCGAACCAGATCAGCGGTCTGCCGTTGACCCTCTCGCGCAAGATCGGGAAATCAGCGCGAATAGTGTGGACGTCGAAGATCTCGTGATGATCACCGGCGTGCGGGATCGGCTGGCCGAGCATGAAATTGGAAGCGGTGAAGTAGAAGGCGGCTTCGTCACCGGCCGGGTGGCGATCGTGGCCGGCCGGATGCGGGTGATTCCCGGCAAGCACCCCCGACGGAAAGATTCCGCTCGGGATGGCGAAGTCGGCCGGCATGAGGCCGCCTGGAAATGCCGAGAAGGATGACTGCAGCAACGAGGCGAGCTCATCCTCGGTGGGCATCTCGGCGCGCGGCGCGACCGGCGCGAACTGCGGAGGGATCGGTTCGGGTGCAGGCATGGTCGGGATCACCGGACTGGGCACCATGACCGGGGGCGGGGCGAACGGGGTGACTCCGGCGGCCGTTGAGGCCAGGGATGTCGCCGAACCGGTTCCGGGCAACGACCCGCGAGGCGCGGGTTGGACCATCTGGGGCGGGCTGTCCT
>VERS01000439.1 GCA_018882545.1 Mycobacterium sp. | reverse complement strand
AGATGTGTAAAGAGACAGCCCATGATGCCGCTGACCTGGGCGTTTCTCAGCGGCTCGCCGTCGGTGATGTCGGCGCTGGTCAGGGTGAATCCGGGCAGCACGGGCAGGAAGTCGTACGGGTTGTACGGAAAGGCCATGGCGGAACGCTCCTGTCTTCGTTTCAGCAATTCTTGAGGAAGTGCTCGAGTACCGCCGCACCGAAGTGCAGAGCCTCGATCGGGACCCGCTCGTCGACACCGTGGAACAACGCGGAGAAGTCCAGATCCGGCGGCAGCCGCAACGGGGCGAACCCGAAGCATCGGATACCAAGGCGGGCAAAGGCTTTGGCATCCGTGCCACCGGACAGCATGTACGGCACGGTGCGGGCCTCCGGATCGAGGGCCAGAATCGCCTCATTCATCGCGTCGACCAGGTGGCCGTCGAAACTGGTCTCGTAGGAGGGCAGTTCGGATATCCATTCCCGGGTGACGTCCGGTCCGATGAGTTCGTCGACCTCCCGTTCGAAAGCCGCCTGCCGACCCGGCAGCACCCGGCAGTCCACGACGGCCTCGGCGGTCGCCGGGATCACGTTGGCCTTGTAGCCGGCTTTGAGCATGGTGGGGTTGGCGGTGTCGCGCAATGTGGCGCCCAGCATCCGGGCCATCGGGCCGAGCTTGGCGACCGCCCCCTCGAGATCGTCGGTGTCGAAGCTCACGCCGGTCTCCTCGGCGACGGCCGCCAGGAACTGTGCGACGGTATCTGTCAATACCAGCGGGAACTGATGCCGGCCCAGCCGCGCGACCGCCTCGGCGATGCTGGTGACGGCGTTGTCGCCGTGCACCATCGAGCCGTGGCCGGCCCGCCCGCGGGCGCTCAGACGCATCCACAGCAGGCCCTTTTCGGCGGTTTCGATCAGATAGAGACGTCGCTGCCCGCCGTCGCGGCGCGGCACGGTGACCGAGAAGCCACCCACTTCCCCGATCGCCTCGCTGACACCGGCGAAGAGCTCGGGCCGGTTGTTCACCAGCCATTGCGCGCCGAACTTGCCGCTGTGTTCCTCATCGGCGACGAAGGCGAACACCAGATCACGCGGCGGGACGATGCCCGTACGTTTGAAATGCCGTGCGACGGCCAGCATCATGCCGCACATATCCTTCATATCCACCGCACCGCGACCCCAGACGTAGCCGTCGGTGATCGCACCGGAGAACGGGTGCACGCTCCAGTCGGCGGCTTCGGCCGGCACCACGTCGAGGTGGCCGTGGATCAGCAGCGCCCCGCGGGACGGGTCGGCGCCCGCGAGACGGGCGAAGACGTTGCCCCGGTTCGGCGCGCCGGACTCCACGTACTCGGTCCGGTAACCGACCTCGCGGAGTCGGTCGGCCACCCAGTGCGCACAGTCGGCCTCCCCCTTGGTGGTCTCGGGATCGCCGGTGTTGGAGGTGTCGAAGCGGATCAAAGTGCTGACCAGTTCCACCACTTCGCCGGTCCCTCCGCCGGCCACGTCGCCGGTCACGTCGCCGGTCACGTCGCCGGTCACGTCGCCCGAACTCGCCCGCGTCACCTCCCTTTCCTACCACTGACCGCTCCCCTGAGGATCCCCATGGTCGGGCCGGGTCTCGTTAGCACATCATTAACAGAATCCTCATTTACAACACGCTCAACATGCGGTTCTAATTACCCCGATGAGGACCCGAATGCCGACCCGGCTGCCGACAGGGCTGCCGACAGGGCTCGCCCTGCTGAGCCTGGCCCTCCTGGGGACAAGCTGTGCCGCCACGACTGCGGGTACCGCGACTCCGGCCGCGCCCGCGCCGGCACCGACCGCGCAGACCCTGTCCGGGCTGCTGCTGCCGGGTTCGGCGGTCGGGGCGGCGTTGTCCGCCGGCGATATGGTCGTCACCCGTCAGGTCACCGCGCCGTGGGACGATGCAGCACGGATCGGCGGCGGGACGGGGTGCCTGGCGGTGGCCGGCGTCGCACAGCGGGCCGTCTACGCCGGGGCGGACTGGACCGCCCTGTCCGCACAGGTACTACGTGACCCGCCGACGTCACCGTCCTGGTCGCACTTCGCGACGCAGGCGGTGGTGCTGTTCCGCTCCGCCTCGGCCGCACTGGACTTCTTCGGCAGATCCCGGCCGATTTGGGCCGGCTGCGCCGACCGCGAACTGGCCTACGGATCCACCCCGGGACCCGAAGCGCAGATCTGGTCGGTCGGTTCGGTCGCCCTCGTCGGTGACGTCCTGACCGTGTCCCGGGATCAGCGCAGCCCGCAACGGTGGTCCTGCCAGCGGGCTCTGACGGTGCAGGGTGCCGTGGTGGTCGACGTGGAGGCATGCACCGCGGACGGGCCGACGTCGGCGGCGGCGGTGATCGCCGATGCGATCGCCGAGCGGGTCGGCCCGGCCTGAGACTGGTTTGGGCCGACGAGTTGAAATCCGATAGCCTTACCGCCGTTGGGTTGCGGCAGGTCCGAGTGGCGGAATGGCAGACGCGCTAGCTTGAGGTGCTAGTGCCCTATTAACGGGCGTGGGGGTTCAAGTCCCCCCTCGGACACCAGTGCTTCTGGCATCGACGGATGACAAGGTTGAGGCGCATCGAACCGGAGATCATCGGGTCGGCCGGGCCCGGGACACAGGCCACCGCTGAGAGTCCCGTCCGGACGCGGTGGCGCAGCAGCGTGATCTTCGGTGCGGCGGCGTTGTACGTCTTCTTCCAGATGGTTCTGCAGACGTTTCCCAGCGTCATGCGGGAGGGACTGGTCGTCGACTTGTCGCTGAGCGAAGCGGGATTCGGCGGGCTGTCCTCCAGCTTCTACTACCCCTATATCCTGCTGCAGGTCCCGGCCGGGATCCTGGTGGCGCGCTACGGCCCGCGGTCGGTCCTGATCTCCGGTGCTCTGCTGTGCACGGCCGCGTCCTTCCTTTTCGCCACCTCCACGACGGCGGGTTACGCAGAGGCGACTCGGATCCTGATGGGCCTGGGGGCTGCACCCACCGTGGTTTGCGCGATGGCACTGGCTGCGCAGTGGTTTCCGGCGCGCCTCTTCCCCCTGCTGGCCGCCCTCACGGAGATGGCCGGGATGACCGGCGCCGCGTTGGGCCAGGAGACCCTCGGCTTCATCGTCGAACGC
>VERS01000438.1 GCA_018882545.1 Mycobacterium sp. | reverse complement strand
CCACATCGGTTCACAGATCTTCGACGTCGGCGGATTCGAACTGGCCGCCCGCCGGGTGATCGGACTGCTGCGCGATGTGGTCGCGGAGTTCGGCGTCGACAAGACGGCCCAGATCGCCACCGTGGACCTCGGCGGCGGTTTGGGAATCGCCTATCTGCCCGCGGATGATCCGCCCCCGGTCAGCGATCTGGCAGCCAAGCTGGCGGCCATCGTGCGGGCTGAATCCGCCGCGGTCGGACTGCCCTGCCCACGCCTGGTCGTCGAACCGGGCCGGGCCATCGCCGGTCCCGGAACCGTCACCCTTTACGAGGTCGGCACGGTCAAGGACGTCGCCGTGAGCGCAACCGCGTTCCGGCGCTACATCAGCGTTGACGGCGGTATGAGCGACAACATTCGTACCTCGCTCTACGGCGCGAGCTATGACGTCCGCCTGGTCTCACGGGCCAGTTCGGCCGCGCCGGTGCTGGCCCGAATCGTCGGCAAGCACTGTGAAACCGGTGACATCGTGGTCCGCGACACCTGGGTGCCCGACGACGTGACGCCCGGCGACCTACTCGGGGTGGCGGCCACCGGCGCCTACTGCTACGCGATGTCGAGTCGGTACAACCTGGTCGGGCGACCGGCGGTAGTCGCCGTCCGCGACGGCCGCGCCCGTTTGGTGCTGCGCCGGGAGACGGTGGACGATCTATTGAGTCTGGAGGTGCGGTGACGAATTCCGAAAAGCCGATCGGCGTTGCAGTTCTCGGCTTGGGCAACGTCGGCCGCGAAGTGGTCCGCATCATCGGCGAGAGTGCTGCCGACCTGGCCGCGCGGATCGGCGCCCCACTGGAGCTGCGCGGCGTGGCAGTGCGCCGGGTGGCCGGGGATCGGGGGGTTCCGGTGCAGATGCTGACCGACAACGTCGAGGATCTGGTGTGCCGGGAGGATGTCGACATCGTCGTGGAGGTGATGGGGCCGGTTGAGCCGTCGCGCAAGGCCATCCTGACCGCGCTGGAGCATGGCAAGTCCGTGGTGACAGCGAATAAGGCGCTGCTGGCCCAGTCCACCGGCGAGCTTGCCGAGGCAGCCGAACGGGCCCGGGTGGATCTCTACTTCGAGGCGGCGGTGGCCGGTGCGATCCCGGTGATCCGGCCGCTGACCCAGTCATTGGCGGGCGACACCGTGGTGCGCGTGGCCGGCATCGTCAACGGGACCACCAACTACATCCTCTCCGAGATGGCCTCCACCGGAGCCGATTACGCCTCAGCCCTGGCCGAGGCCAGCGCTCTTGGCTACGCCGAGGCCGATCCGACCGCCGATGTCGAGGGTTACGACGCGGCCGCGAAGGCGGCGATCCTGGCCTCGATCGCCTTCCACACCCGGGTCACCGCCGACGACGTCTACCGGGAGGGCATCACCAAGGTCTCACCCGCAGACTTCCAGGCCGCCCGCGCGCTGGGCTGCACGATAAAGCTGCTTGCCATCTGCGAGCGAATCACGACCTCTTCCGGGGAAGAACCTGCCCAGCAACGGGTTTCGGCGCGGGTCTATCCGGCGCTGGTGCCACTGGAGCATCCGTTGGCTTCGGTCAACGGAGCGTTCAACGCCGTGGTTGTCGAGGCGGAGGCGGCAGGCCGGTTGATGTTCTACGGCCAGGGCGCCGGCGGCAGCCCGACCGCATCGGCCGTGATGGGCGATGTGGTGATGGCCGCGCGCAACCGCGTGCAGGGCGGCCGCGGGCCGAGGGAGTCGCGGTATGCTCAACTTCCCATCGCGCCGATCGGCATGATCCCGACCCGCTACTACGTGAGCATGACCGTCAAAGACCGTCCGGGAGTGTTGGCCGCGGTGGCAACCGAATTCGGCAAGCGAGAGGTAAGCATCGCCGAACTGCGCCAGGAGGGTCTGGTGGGTGAGGACGCGCGCATCGTCGTAGTCACCCACAGTGCGACCGACGCCGCGCTGTCCGAGACCGTGGCCGCCCTTTCCGACCTCGATGTGGTCGAGGGTGTCACCAGCGTGCTGCGGCTGGAAGGGACCAGCGAATGAGAACTGCGGTACACCTACCCTGGCCGGGACTGATCGAGGCCTACCGTGACCGCCTCCCGATGGCGGCCGGGTGGACACCGGTCACCTTGCTGGAGGGCGGGACCCCGTTGGTGCCGGCCCCGCGACTGTCTGGTTTAACGGGTTGCCGGGTTCACCTGAAGGTCGAGGGACACAACCCGACCGGTTCGTTCAAGGACCGCGGTATGACCATGGCGGTCACCGAGGCGGTCGCCACCGGTAAGCAGGCGGTGCTGTGCGCCTCCACCGGAAACACCTCGGCCTCGGCAGCGGCCTACGCCGCCCGTGCTGGCATCACCTGTGCAGTGCTGATTCCACAGGGCAAGATCGCCATGGGCAAGCTCGCCCAGGCGGTGATGCACGGCGCCAGGATCATTCAGATCGACGGCAACTTCGACGACTGCCTGGAACTGGCCCGCAAGCTGACCGCCGACTACCCGACCATCTCACTGGTCAACAGCGTCAACCCGGTCCGCATCGAGGGCCAGAAGACCGCGGCCTTCGAGATCGTCGATGCCCTGGGCGCCGCGCCCGACGTGCACGCGTTGCCGGTGGGCAACGCCGGCAACATCACCGCCTACTGGCGCGGCTACACCGAGTACCACCGCGACGGGATCAGTGACACGCTGCCCCGCATGCTGGGCACCCAGGCCGCCGGTGCTGCCCCATTGGTGGCCGGCAAGCCGGTCAGCAAGCCCGAGACTTTGGCGACGGCGATCCGCATCGGCGCCCCGGCATCCTGGGACGGCGCCATGGCCGCCCGGCAGGAGTCGGGCGGGCGATTCCTGGCGGCCACCGACGAGGAGATCCTGGCCGCTTACCGGCTGGTGGCCCGCGAGGAGGGGGTGTTCGTCGAACCCGCATCGGCGGCAAGTGTGGCCGGCCTGCTCAAGGCGGCCGAGGACGGCTGGGTGCGACCCGGCTCCACGGTGGTCTGCACGGTCACCGGTCACGGACTCAAAGACCCCGACACCGCCCTGCGCGATATGCCGACCGTCACACCGGTGCCCGTCGAACCCGCCGCGGTGGCGGCGGCGCTGGGATTGGGTTGAGCCGCGTGGGCTCGGACTTCGGCTCGGAGTTTCGCTCCGTGCTGCCCATCGGACTGGCCGGGCGTGCCCGGGTGG
>VERS01000437.1 GCA_018882545.1 Mycobacterium sp. | reverse complement strand
CAGGTACAGCGTCGGGGCGCCCCCGCCGGGGGCTTTGTAGACGTCGTTGATGATGACCTTGTTCATCGCCGGGGAGAACACCGACACCTTGTCCCAGCGGTCGCTGACCCGCTCAATCCCGGCGATGTAGGCACCCCCACCCGGAACAGCGACCGCCGGGGCTGCAAGCAACGCGCACAACAAAGTCAGCAGGGCGGCCAGCACCGCCCGGAGGCAAGACGCGGTACGGACCGCGGTCGTGATAGGCGAACCCAAAGCAACTCCCCCTCGGGCCAACAGATCGGTACCGACAGAGGGTACCGCCCGCGGCGTCGCCGGCGGGAATCACACGCCGCCGCCGGACTTAGCAGGGGATAAGTCTGTTGATTGGCTCAGCGGCTGCCGAATGCGTGATCACTGGTCTTCTCCGTGTTGCTTCCGCCCGACGGGACGGGGCTGGTCCGAAACGCGGGTCGTGAGTGGTCGATCACTCTGCCCGCCGGTTCGCAGAGCGCTACCCGCAGGATGGGTCATCAGCGATTGAATCGCTTCAGATGTGCACCGATCCGACCGGAGAGTTCCTCGGGCATGTCCATCTTGAGTGTCACCTGATCCAGTTCGAGCGCGTCACCGCTGCTGTAGGGCAGCAGGTCCTGGGCTTCGCCGATGCGGGCGCACATGGTGGAGATGAAACTGTCGTAGCCGATCAGCGGGAGCATGCCCACCGCGCCGGCGTCCTGGGCGAACACCAGGGCCGCGCCCTCCACCGGGGTCTGCGAGCAGGCCTCGGCCTGCTCGAGGAGGATCTTGTGGTAGTCCATCAACCGGTTGGCGATGGCGACGACCCCCTCGGCGTCGGCCCCGGTCCCGGTGCCGACCTCGCCGAACGCCCCCTTGAACGCCGGACTGAGCATGAACTGCTCTAGTTGGCCGACCACGTCGCCGATCGTCTTGAGCGCCGCAGGTGCGACCGTTCGGGCGTAGGCCGCACCGGAGAGCGGTGCCTGCCCGGACCGCGGTTGATAGCCCGAGGCGACCGCGCGAAGCCGTGCCTGGAGAGCATTTCGCCGTTGCAGCAGTACGGAGGCGAATACCGCCCACGGCCACGCCGGCGGTCGGTCGGTGATCAGCCGGGACAGCGCCTCCTTGGTGGTGGCGACCTGCGCAACCAGCGCTGACTTCTCGTCGGGCGGCAGGATACGTCTGGGGGTGGGGTCAATGGGCCTGGCCAGCGCCTCGGCCTGCGCGCGAAGTTCAGGCGGCCACGGCCACGGCTGGAGGGTCCGGGTGTACGCCGGATACCCGGCTCGAGCGACCGCGATCAGCACGCCCACGGCTAAGAATGCCAGCACCCACGACCTGGCGGTTAGCGCGATCAGCGCCAGCACGATCCCCGCGGCCAGCCCGAATCGGGCGCCGCGTGAGAGTCCCGTCATGATGCCCGCCCTTCGATCCGCCTACCGCGAAGGTGAGGCTATCGGCGGCCACCGACAAGGGTCAGCCGCGTTCAGGCCGGCTGTTTGTCCAGGAAGTCGTCGATCATCGTCCAGGTTGTCGCCGGGGCCGAGCGTCCGGTCAGCACCCCGAGATGCCCGCCGGGTGCGGTCTCGAGGCGCACCGTCGGCGCATTGGGCAGCAGTTGTCCGACATGGTGGGCGACTGCGACCGGCACCAGCACGTCGGTGGTGCCGGCGATGTTCATCACCGGCACCCGGATGTCGGCGAGCCGGACCAGCTTGTTGGGTCCCTGGACGGTGCCGTCGGCCAAGTCGTTCTGCTGGACGAGGCGTTGATACACCTGCAGGGTCGCCCGGCCCGGATAGGCCAGCATGCTGTTCATCAACCCGTCCACCGCCTCGACGTGGGCCAGGAATTCGCGATCGTCGCGGCGCTTGAGCAAAGTGATCGGCTTCTTGAGGTACGTCGTCAACGAGGTCGCCTTGAACGCCGGGCCGACGATCTGGCTCGGCAGGCCGCCGAGCACCTTCAGTCCGGTCCCGATGATCCGGCCGCCGGTGTACTTGCCGGCCTTGCGCAGCGGGGCGACCATTTTGTGCTTGCTCAGATCGAAGGGGCTGGCGACCATGGTCACCGACTTGATCGGCAGTTCGCCGTAGGCGGCGGTCGTCAAGATCGAGATCAGCCCGCCCAGGCACCACCCGATCAGGTGGACCGGCTTGCCGCCGGCGTCCTCGGAGACCTTCCGTACCGCGTTCGGTACCACCTCGGATACCCAGAACTCGATCCCCAGATTGCGGTCTGCCAGGCCGATCGCCCCGTAGTCCACCAGATAGGTCGGCCGACCGGACTTCAGCAGATGCTCGGTCAGCGAGCATCCCCGGCGCAGATCGAAACAGATCGCCTGCGAGCCCAGTGGCGGCACCAGCAGCACCGGGTCGCCGCCGAGTTCCCGGTCTACCGGGAGGTAGCGGTGCAGGGTGGCCTTATGACCCCGGTCGATCACCTCCGAGGGCATCCGGGTGGTGTCGGCGATGCCGCCCTTGACCATGAAGTCGTACATGTTGGAGACGGCCTGGCGGCGTTGCTCCAAGGTGCGGTTCTTGTCGAAGAAAGAACTCATGAACTGAGAGTACGGCCACTACATGGGACGGCGAGCGCCTTTGGCCGGGTCGGCCGGCCCGGTGGTGAGTTATTCGCCAGCATCGCCGGTCGGGGGATCGCCGGCCGGGGCGGTCCTTAGCCGCCGGCCTCGATGGCGGCGACCCGCTGATCGGCCTGCGGTCCGCAGAGGGGCTGCAGATCGAAACCGGAGGACAGCAGTGCGGTGATGCGCTGGGCTAGGTCGCCGGAATCGACGTGGGCCTGCAGGCTGCGGCCCGGACAGTCTGTTGCGGAGGCCACCTGCTGATGGGTGGCCAAGGTATTCACCCCGATGTCGAATCGCCGGGTGGCCCAGGCGAAGGCCAGCGCCGCGCCGTTCAGTTGGGCCTCGCTGACGGCCTCCTGGTCGAAGTCTCCCTCGCACAACACCAGGAAGTGCCCGGTCGTGTCGTAGTCGGTGGCGGTGTCGCCGGCGATCGCGGTGCTGCGGAGCGCGAAGATGTTGCCGTCGCGGTCCACGGCCATGTGGTAGGCGATGTCCACCCAGCCCCGCTCGTCTTGGTGGAAACGTTGATGCTGCTGCAGACGGGCGATGATCGCGCGGTTGTCGGGCAACGCGACTGCGGAGTGGTGCAGGGT
>VERS01000436.1 GCA_018882545.1 Mycobacterium sp. | reverse complement strand
CGGCCAGACACGGCAGGTCCTGATCGGCGGCGTGCAGGATCCACTCGTCGTCGGCGAGCACCTCGGCCAGCGGGCCCAGGGCGTCGATGGGGCTGCCGCCATGGTTGACCGGGTCGATCAGCACGGTCCCGGAGCCGGCCCGACGGATCTGGATCAGGTAGGCCCGGTTGGAGTAGCGAAAGCCGGAAGCCCGCTCGGCGTCGATGGCGAACGGACCGGTTCCGGCGGCGAGTTGCGTTGCAGCCCTGGCGATCTGCTCAGCACTCTCAGCCACCGGCGGAACGCCGTCGGCGGGGTGCAGCAGCGGGACGGATGCGGTGTCGGGTTCCGACATCTCAGGCGCGGGAGCGCGAACTCAGATCGGTGATACCCACCGGCGGCAGCCCGGCGGCGTGTTCGAGCACCGCGCAGAACGCCTGCACATGGGCACCCAACGCCAGGTCGGTGGCAGTCCACGACGCCCGCATCTCCAACTGATGGGCTCGGGGCGGGCCGGAGATGTCGCCGTAGCGCACCGAGGTGGTGGCGGTGACGGTCCCGCCCAGGGCGGTGTGGTGTTCGGTCGCATCCTGCAGCGCCTCCACCAGCCAACTCCAGGCGACTTCGGGGAGCAGGGGATCCACCGCCTCGGTCGAGTCGAGATCGGCCTGAATGTAGGACACCAGCCGCATGGTGCCGTCCCACGCGTCGGCACCGTCAGGGTCGTGCAGCAGGATCAGCCGCCCGAACGCGTCCCCCTCGGACCGCTCCGGAATGATCTCCGGCTCCGGTCGGCGGATTTCGGCGCCGAGGGCATAGCTGTACGGCGCGAGGCGCTGAGGTGGGCGGATCGGGCCCAGTTCGATCTCAGGCCGCACCTCTGCGGCGTTCATCGCCGCTACCGCCTCGCGGAACTGCTCGGGCTCCGCGTCGGTCACTCCATCGACGGTAGCCCCATCCGGCCGGGCGTGCAGTCAGGCGCGCCGTGGCAGCATGGTGCCGGTGAGCACCCGCCGCCACCTGCCCGAGGCGCCCTACCTGGCCGCCGTCACCGGCCGAAAACCCGTCCGAATCCCGGTCTGGTTCATGCGGCAGGCCGGCCGGTCGCTGCCGGAGTACCGGGCGCTGCGGGCCAGGAACACCATGATGCAGGCCTGCTTCGACGCGGAGTTGATCTGCGAGATCACCCTGCAACCGGTGCGCCGACACGGTGTGGACGCGGCGATTCTGTTCTCCGACATCGTCGTCCCGCTGCGGGGGGCCGGTGTGGACGTGGACATCGTGCCCGACGTCGGGCCGGTGATCGCCGACCCGGTGCGCACCGGCGCCGACGTCGCGGCACTGAAACCGCTGGAGCCGCGGAACGTCAGCGCCGTCGGCGACGCAGTCGGCATGCTGGTCGGTGCGCTCGGTGAGGTGCCGCTGATCGGTTTCGCCGGCGCGCCGTTCACCCTGGCGTCCTACCTGGTCGAAGGCGGTCCCAGCAAGCTGCACGAGCGGACCAAGGCGATGATGCTGGCCGAGCCGTCGAGTTGGCACGCCTTGATGGAGGTGCTGACCGGGGTGACCATCGACTTTCTGCGCGTCCAACTCGACGCCGGGGTGGATGCCATCCAGTTGTTCGACTCCTGGGCCGGCACGTTGTCGCTGGCCGACTACCGCGCCTATGTGCTGCCGCACAGCAGCCGGGTGTTCGACGCCCTGTCGGATTACGGCGTTCCGATGACCCACTTCGGGGTCGGAACCGCCGAACTGCTGGGTGCGATGGGGCAGGCGGGCGCGAGCTGCGTCGGGGTGGACTGGCGCACCTCGCTCACCGATGCCGCCGGCCGGGTCGAACCCGGAAAGGCGTTGCAGGGCAACCTCGATCCGGTCGTGTTGCTGGCCGGCTGGCCGGTGGTGGAGAAAGCCGCCCGGGCGGTGGTCGACGACGGAAGGCGGGCCGTCGACGCCGGGGCGGCCGGCCATGTGTTCAACCTCGGGCACGGCGTGCTGCCGGCCACCGATCCGGGGCTGCTCACCGATCTGGTGGCGCTCGTGCACACGCTGTGAGCCCGACCCGGACCTTCGCCGTGGCGGGGGGAGGTATTTCAGGTCTGGTGGCCGCCTACCGGATCCGCGCCGCGGTGGGTGCGGATGCCCAGATCCTGATGTTCGACGCTGCTGACCGGCTCGGCGGGGTGCTGCGCACCGAGACGCTGTGCGGCCAGCCGGTGGACATCGGCGCCGAGGCGTTCGTCGCCCGCCGCCCGGAGGTGCCCGCGCTGCTCGCCGAACTCGGTCTGGCCGACCGCCAGATCACCACCACCGGGGTACGGCCCACCATCTACAGCCGGGGCCGGTTGCATCCGCTGCCTCCCGGCGCGGTCAACGGCATCCCGAGTTCACCTGAGTCGGTGACCGGCCTGGTCGACCAGGCGACGCAGATGCGGATGGCGGCCGAACCCGGCCTGCCCATGCGCTGGGAACCCGGTGCCGACCCGGCGGTCGCCGCGGTGGTGGGGGAGAGGTTCGGCGAGCAGGTGGTCACCCGCTCGGTGGATCCGATGCTGTCCGGCGTCTACGCCGGATCGGCGGCCACCATCGGTATCAGGTCGGCTGTCCCCGCCGTCGCCGCGGCCCTGGACGGCGGAGCCGACAGCCTCACTGCGGCGGTGCGCCGGGCAATGCCGGCCACCGGCAGCGGGCCGGTGTTCGGCGCGGTCGCCGGGGGCTATCGGGTGCTGCTCGACGAACTCATCACCCGCAGCGGGCTGCGCTGGGTGCCGGCCGAGCTCACCGCGATCGCCCCGGACGGTCCCGGCTGGACCGTGGCCGGCCGGACCGGGCAGTCATGGTCGGCCGACGCGGTGGTGGTGGCCGTCCCGGCCCCGCAGGCCGCCGGTCTGCTGGCCGGGGTCGCTCCCCGGGCCGCGGCGGCGGCCGGACGGATCCCGGTGGCATCGGCGGTGGTGCTGGCCATGGGCGTGCCCGCCGGTACCCCGTTCCCGCCGCAGTCCGGGGTGCTGGTGGCCACCGGTGCGGATCTGCATTCCAAGGCCATCACGTTGTCGACCCGCAAGTGGGGCCGTGCCGGCGGGTGTGAACTGCTCCGGATGTCCTTCGGCCGGTTCGGCGACGACATCGCCCGCAACACCCCCGATGACCAGTTGCTGGCCTGGGCGGTCCAGGACCTCCAGACCGTGTTCGGCCTCGCTGTCGACC
>VERS01000435.1 GCA_018882545.1 Mycobacterium sp. | reverse complement strand
GTCCAGCCCGGGCGGGTTCACCTGGTTTTACGTCGACCTGGTGGACGGGCGGGGCGGTGGCGCGACCCTGATCTGGTCCTGGGGGCTGCCGTTCCTGCCCGGCTACGCCCAGGCCGCGCGGATCGGGCGGCCCGAGCAACCGATCAACCGTCCCAGCCTCAACGTCGTCGTCTACGAAGACTTCCGCGAGCGCTTCTACCTGCTCTCCGAACTGCCCGCCGAGGACTGTGAGTGGAGCGCCGACGGTCGCTCGTGGCGACTCGGCGGTTGCGTCTTCCGGTGGACCGACACACCGGCAGCCGCCAGTGGCGCGGCGCCAATTCGCACCTTGCAGGCCAGCCTCGATCTGGATTTGCCCACCGGGGGCCGGGTGACCGGGGAACTGCGGGTCCGGGGCCCGTTGCGCCGGGACTGCCCCGACAGCGCGGCCACGGCCGATTCGACCAGCACCCACCTGTGGACCCCGATGGTCGCGGCCAGCCGGGGCTGCCTGGAACTGCGGACCCCGGGCGGGGAGTTCCGGGTGCAGGGACGCGCCTACCACGACCGGAACAGTGCCGCGCGGCCGCTGAACGGGCTGGGTATCCAGCGCTGGTGGTGGGGCAGGTTAGCCCTGCCGGACCGCGATCTGATCTTCTACCGGCTGATCCCGTCGGAGGCTGCCGCCGCCGCACGGGATCTGATCGTCGAAGTCGGCACCGACGGTGCCTGCCGCGTTCGTGAGGACGCCGAAATCTCGATGGGCCGATTGCGGCGCAGCGCCTGGGGCCTGCGGTGGCCCGCCAGCGCCGACTTCGCCGACCCCGATGGCGTTCCGGTGCACGTCGAGGTCAGCGCCTTACTCGACAACGGCCCCTTCTACCAGCGTTATCTGCTGCGGGGACGCTGCGGCGAACACCTGGCCCACGGTGTCGGGGAGAACGTGGTTCCTGACCGGGTGGACACCGACCTGCTGCGCCCGCTGGTACGCATGCGGGTGCACAGGCCCGGGGGCACCAACTCGATGTGGCTGCCGCTGTTCTCCGGCGATAGTGAAGGACGGGTCCGTCGGCTGCTCGGCCGGTCCGGGGAAGTGCGGACATGACTTACGCCGCCCGCGCGGACCTCTCCGTCGAGGCCCTGCTCGGAGGCCACTCGCCGGGCTGGGCGGTCGTGTTGGCCGGCCTGCTGGCGGCGCCCCCGCTGATCTCGCTGGGGCTGGTGGCGTTCAATGCGATGCGCTGGACGCGCGGGCGGCCACTGCTCAGCGCCGGCCGAGCTGCACCCGGCGGCGTCAGCATCCTGATTCCGGCCCGCGACGAGGTCGCCAACATCGAGCGGTGCGTGCGTGCCGCCGACGCCGCAGCGGGCCCGATCACCGAGATCATCGTCTATGACGACGGGTCCACCGACGGCACCGTCGAGGTGTTGGACAGCTTGCGCGCCGAATGTCCTCGGTTGCGGGTGGTGCGCGGTGACGGCCTGCCCGAGGGTTGGGTTGGCAAGCCGCACGCCCTGCACCGCCTCAGCGCTGAAGCGACCGGGGAAGTGCTGCTCAATATCGACGCCGACGTCGCCCTGCGCCCCGCTGGGGTGCTGCATCTGCTGTCGCTGCTCGGCACCGCCGAGCAGGTACCCGGTGGCCTGGACGCCGCGGTGGTCACCGCAGTGCCCCGTCAGCGAACCGGTGGATTTGCCGAGCGGCTCCTGATGCCGCTGCTGCACCTGTCCTACGTCGCATGGTTGCCGATGCCGCTGATCCACCTGACCCGAGATCCCAGGGTGCTGGCGGCCAACGGCCAGCTGCTGCTGATCCGCCGCTCGGCTCTGGAGGCAGTGGGCGGCTGGGCTGCGGTTCGCACGTCCCTGGTCGACGATATGGCGCTGTGCCGGACGGTCAAGAGCAGCGGCCGGCGCGTCGTGTTCGCCGACGGCCACGCGATGGCGGACTGCCGGATGTACGGCGACGCCGCCGCACTGTGGCAGGGCTTCGCCAAGAATTTCTACGAGGGCATCGGCGGGCACCCGGTGGCCATGATCGCCGTAATGTGGCGGCACGTGCAGTCTTTCGTGCTGCCGTTCCTGGCCCTGCCGGTCGCCGTGGCGTTCGGCGCTTCCGGGCTGGCCGCCGCTGCCGCCATTGGGGTGGCCGCCAACCTCGTTCTCCGCCTCATCATGGCGGCCCGTCACGGCCACAGTCTGGTCAGCGTGCTGCTGCACCCGATCGCCGTGCTGGTGATGATGGGTGTGCTCATCGAGAGCTTCCGGTGGAGCCGGCGCGGTGACATCCGGTGGCGGGGCCGGTCCTATGCCGCCCGCGCCCAGCGGGAGGCGGTGTGAGCCCCGAGGGACTCAGCTCTGATGCCCAGGCACTGCATCGGGCCGGGGATACCCGGCGTCCCGGCTTCCTGAACTACGCCCGACGCTACGCCCGGCGTCGTGTCGGGCACGGCCTGGATGGTCTGTGGGTGTCGGGGTTGGCCGAGTCGCGGGCCGCTCTGGCCGACCGCCCGCTGCTCATTACCGCCAACCATGTCGCTTGGTGGGATCCGCTGCTGCTCTTGGTGCTCGACGAAGCGCTCGGCGGGGTGGGCTGGGCGATGATGGACGCCCGGAACCTCCGCAAGCTTCCGTTCCTGGGTTGGCTGGGCGCGCTGCCGTTGGACCGCAGCAGCCAGGAGCGAAGCGGGCGGTGCCTGGAGGCTTGCGCAGCCCTGCTCGACCGGCCCGGCCGGGCTCTGTGGATCTTCCCGCAGGGCCGTCAGCGACCGGCCCATCTGCGCCCCCTGGACCTCAAGCCCGGTGTGCAGATCCTTCACGCTGCCAGGCCCGTCGACGTCGTCGCGGTCAGCATCAACTACATCTTCCTGGAGACCGACAGCCCGGCCGCGGTCGTGCGGTTCTCCCCACCGATGCCTGGTTCGGACCTCGCCGGGTCGGCCCTGCTGCCTGCGGTCGAGACCGCCCTGCTGGACGGTCTCGCCGCCATCGACGCCGCAGCGATGGCGGCCACGGACGGTCGACGGGTTCGCAGCCATCCGCACGAACCGTTTCCCGGGTTCGCCGCCCTGGTGCGGCCGGCAAAGGTCGGCGCCCAGGACGGGTTGGGCGCACGGATGCTGGACTACCTGCGTCGTTGGGGGCCCAGTGCGGGCTGACGGCGAAGTGCTCGTTGTGGGGGCGGGAATCGGCGGTTTGACCGCGGCAC
>VERS01000434.1 GCA_018882545.1 Mycobacterium sp. | reverse complement strand
GGTTTGCGCGGTCCGTTCGCGTTCGGCGGCTGACTCCCACTGCGCGTGCAGGGTGTCCTGCTTCTCCTTGAGTTCCAGGTCGAGCAGGAGTTGGTCGGGTTCGCGTCCGCTGAGCAGCAGGCCCTCCATGAGGGCTTCGACGACGGCTTCGCTGCTTTCCGGGACTGGCACTGCGACGCCGGTGGCCTTGCGGATGGCTTCGTGTTTGCGCAGCAGCACTTCCAGGACGATGCCGTCGATCTGGTTGTCCCGGCCGTAGAGGGTGACGGCGCGAACGGTGTTGGCGCGCTGGCCGAACCGGTCGACGCGGCCCTCGCGTTGTTCGTGGCGGGTGGGGTTCCAGGCCAGGTCGTAGTGAACGACAGCCTGGAAGTTCTCCTGGAGGTTGACTCCTTCGGAGAGGCAGTCGGTGGCAACGAGGACGTGGCGGCCTTCGGTGGCGGCCAGTTCCTCGATTCGGGTGATGCGCTCGGAGGGCGGCAGGGTTCCGGTGACGGCGCGTACGACGACGTTTTTGCCGAGTGCGGCGGTGAGTTGTTCGGCGACATAATCGGCGGTGTCGATGAAGCGGCAGAACACGATGGGGTCGCAGCCTGCGGCCAGGAGTTCCTTGACGGTCTTAATCAGTGCGGTGATTTTGGCGTCGGCCTTGCCTTCCAGTTTGAGGGCTTCGGCGCGGAATGCCTTGAGCCGCCGAGCCCTGGCGGTATCTGCGGCGGTGTCGGTATCCGCGCCGGGAGTGCTGTCGGCGGCGGCGGTGAGTTCGTCGTCGGAGTGATCCAGGACGATCGCCCGGCCGATCTCGTCGGCCTCCTCCGGCGAGCCGGCCGCCGCCGCGGCGGCACGGGTCTGCAATGTCTGGGCGGCGGCCCTCGGCGAGGATGCCATGGCACGCAGCAGTGCCAGGGCCGACCACCAGTTGACGCGGCGCGCCAGTCCCCCGTCGTCGGTGCGGACCGTCTCGCGGGCGTAGTCGAGGACTTTGGCGAATAGGTCGCGGTATTGCGGGGTGAGGCTGTAGGGAACCTCGGCGGTAAGCCGGTCCTTGGGGAACGGGGTGTCCTCGTCGAGGTAGCGGCGGATGTCGGCGCGGCGGCGCTGGACGAAGTGTTTGGCGAGGTGTTCGCGTCCGGCCTGCTTCTCCAGGTCGACGGTGGCCAGTTCCGGGTGGAGCAGGCCCAGCAGATTGCGGAACGCCTCGTCCTTGCCGCTGTGCGGTGTGGCGCTGGCCAGGATCAGGTGGCGCGAAGAGTCCGCGGCGAGGTCGCGGACGAGTTCGTAGCGTTGGGTTCGCCCCGAACCCGCCGTCGTGGAATCGGCGACACAGGTGTGGACTTCGTCGACGATCACCAGATCGGGGCAGGTGCGCAGGAACTCGTGGCGGCGGCGGGCGCTCTTGATGAAGTCGGTGGAGACCACGGTGATCGGGTAACGCTCGAAGACAGACTCCGCGCCGATGCATCCACGTTCCAAGCGGCGCACGGTGCTGGGCAACACCAGTTCGGCTTCCAGGGCGAACTTGTCGCGGAGTTCCTTCTGCCACTGTTCTGCCAGGGCGGGGCTGCACAAGACTGTCAGGCCGCGGGCGTCGCCGACTTTGAGCAATTCGGTGGCCACCAGGCCGGCTTCGATGGTCTTGCCGATGCCGACGTCGTCGGCGATGAGCAGTCGCACGACATCCTGACGCAGCGCCATCATCAATGGCACCAACTGGTAGGCGCGGGGTTCGACGGCGATCGAGGCCAGGCTGCGGAACGGGCCTGCGGTGGAACGGAATCCGATCCGCAAGGCGCTGCGCAGCAGTGAGGCGCTCAGGTGGTCACCGAGATCGTCGGGGGTGGGGGCCGGAAACGACGCGGGGCTCACTCCTTCGGAGAGCAGGACGCCGGCGATGTCGTCGTCGATGCCGCCGATGGGGCGCAGCACCAGAAAGTCGTCGGTGCTCTCGGGCAGCACGACCCACTCGCGGCCGCGTGCAGTCACCAGGTTTCCGGGTGCGAATCCCATCAGGCCCTCCCCTCTCCGAACACATAGGAGTGCTCACGGACGCTGGTCAGCCAGTCCTGGCCGGGGTGCAGGCGCAGGACCGTCCACCCGGCGTCGTTGAGCTTCTCCTCGACCCCGTCTGCGTCCTCGGGTGCGTCGTCCTCGACGAAGACCGCCAAGGCGGAACCGTCGACTTGGAATGCGAAGTCGGGGCGGATCTGTGCGGCAGTGACGGGCTGGCGCACCCCGTCTGGCAGGGCGAACTCGTGCTGGATGAGCAGGTCAATGAAGTCGCGCTGCAACTGCGACTCGCATTGGGCAAGCAGATCGCCGGCTCTATCCCCGCGTGGCTGCCCGGTGACGGTGGGGGCGGTCGTCGCAGCGGCCAAACGCACAAGCAACTTTGCAATCACGTGGCGGTCGATCGCGGCGTGGTCGGACTGGTTGCCGTAGGACAGCAGGCAGTCATAACAAGCCTTTTCGCACCGCTCGCGAGCACCTTCTGCCTTGCCGAGGTCGGTGCCGTCCGGGGCGAAGTGCGCGATTTCTAGGGCGGCGCGGGCGACGCGCGCCATGGCGTCGGGTTCGGACTGCAGCCGTCGCAGCACCCCGGCCCCGCCTTCTGCCGCCTCGGTAAACAGCATCCGGCCGCGCTCCTGCGCGTCGGGCAGGGCCTCGCTGGACAGTTCAGAGTCCTCGAGCTGGAACTCCGCCTCAATGCCGCGTTCCAGCGCGTAACGCAAAGTCGTCGAAAGCTCCTGCGGAACAGGATTTTCCATCCGCAGAACCAGGATGTTACGAGTGTCCTCGACGAACGGGATCACCTTCTGTTTGGTGGGTATGTCGGCAGCGTCCTCAAGGACGTCATCCTGGGGTGTGGCATCCGCAGCATCCTTCTCGGAGAGCCAGTTGCCCTTCACGGTGTCGAGCCAGTAGCCCAGTTCGTTGGGGTGCTTACGGCGGCGACGTCCGACGTTGGTGACCCGCACAGTGGCGGTGTCTCCGTAGCTGACACTGAGGATTGGGCTGGTTTCGTCGGCAACGGCGGCGTCAGCCCGGCCCATGCGCGGGCCGTGCTGGCTGAATCGGTAGGAGGTTCGCAGTTCGAAGCCGGCCCTGCGGCGTTCCTCCTCGTCGCTGGAAATGCGCTCCCGGCGGCGGGCGTAGACGGTCTGCATGCGCATCAATCCGTACTGTGGTGCAC
>VERS01000433.1 GCA_018882545.1 Mycobacterium sp. | reverse complement strand
GGCTGAGCACCGTCGCGATCGGGATAGGCTTGCGCGCCGGGACAGGGGCTGGGACAGCCCTCAGTTTCGTGCTGGTAGCCACTGTGGTCACCGGGGTTCTGCTGGTGGGCTGGCGGGCCATTGTCCGAACCGGGGTCGGGCGTATCAGGGACGGCCGGATCAGGGGTTAGGCACCTCGTAGTCGTCGATACCCCCGCACCGGGTCCGCAGATCGACCAGGGGCTTTCGGATCCCCGAAAGATCGGTCTTGACCTGCGGGTTGGCGTCGAGATACTGCTGGATCTGGGGGCGCAGGGTATCCCGCGGTGAGCCTGCCAGGCCGGTGAAGAAAGCGTTGACGTCCGGGTGGGTGAACAGATACGCCGAAGTCGCCGCGGACACCCCGGCGGCAACGCCGGCGAGGTCGGCTGCGGTGCAGTTCGGCGGGTTCGCCGCGGCCGAGGGCGCCAGACCGAGCAGCAGGCTGCCGACCGCAGCGCCGGTGCCGATCGTTCCGGTGACAAACCGGCGAGCAGTATTGGTCATCTTCGGCCTCCTCAATCGGTGATCGCGCTGAATCGTCATCGTAGGCCGTCGATACCGCCGGCCGTCGAATGCGTCGGCCGGACCGCAGACCGGATCGTGGAGCGGCCCGGTGCTCCCGGGGCACACGGCAGGTCCCCGCGCCGGCCCACCGCGGCCCTGTCGCACGGCCCGGGGAAGCTGCCCGCTGGGGTAGGCTCGCACCACGCAATTCGGTGTGTGACCGGGAGATGCGGGGAGAACGGCCATCCAGCAGTTCATGATGCGGCTGAGCCGCAGCCTGCGCAGACATCGGTGGCTGGTGTTCGCCTGCTGGATGCTGGCGCTGGTGCCCTCGGTGGCGCTGGCGCTGACCCAGTCCGGCAATCTGACCGGCGGCGGTTTCGAGGTGGCCGGCTCCCAGTCGCTACGCGTCCAGTACGAACTCGAAGACCACTACCCGCAACTGGGCTCCTCACCGCTGGCCCTGGTCGCCGCACCGCGCGCCGACGCCTCCTACCCCGACATGGCCGCAGCGGTCGCCCAGCTGGAGCAGGCGGCCCGTGAGGTGCCCAACATCGAGGTGGTGCCGAATCCGACCCAGCCGGCACCCGCCCCGGACCGGCCCTATGTGGTGTCGCTGCGGTTGGGCTTCAACAACACCGGAGCGGTGGACACCGCCCGACAGCTGCGGACCAAAGTCGGGGTGGTCGGCGACCAGCCGGGGCGAACCGCCGACGGCCGGGTCAAGCTGTACGTCATCGGGCAGGGTGCGCTCGGCGCGGCCGCCCAGACCAGCACCAAACACGACATCGCCGCGGCCGAACGCTGGAACCTGCCGATCGTCCTGATGATCCTGGTGGCGGTGTTCGGCTCGCTGGCTGCTGCGGCGATCCCGCTGGCGCTCGGGATCTGCACGGTCGCGGTGACCATGGGGGTGGTCTATCTGTTGTCGATGGTGACGACCATGTCGGTGTTCGTCACCTCGACGGTGTCGATGTTCGGCATCGCCCTGGCCATCGACTATTCGCTGTTCATCCTGATGCGGTACCGCGAGGAACTGCGGGCCGGCCGCGATCCCGACGAGGCCGCCGACGCCGCTATGGCCACTTCGGGTCTGGCGGTGGTGCTGTCCGGGCTGACCGTGATCGCCTCCCTCACCGGCATTTACGTGATCGACACCCCCGTGCTGCGGTCGATGGCCACCGGCGCGATCCTGGCCGTGGCCATCGCGGTGCTCACCTCGACCACCCTGATCCCGGCCGTCCTGGCGGTGTTCGGCCGGGCGGCAGCCCGGCGATCTGCGCTGCTGAACTGGTCGCGCCGCCCGGAATCCACCCAGTCCCGGTTCTGGACGCGCTGGGTGGGCGCAGTCATGCGCCGCCCATGGGCAGCAGTGGCGGCCGCCACCGGGGTGCTGCTCGTCCTGGCCGCCCCCGCGTTCGGCATGGTGCTGGGAAACAGCCTCCAGCGGCAGTTCCCGTCCTCCCATGAGATTCGGGGTGGGGTCGCCGCCGCCGCCGAGGCGTTGGGGCCCGGCGCACTGGGGCCGGTCCGGATCCTGGTCAGCTTCCCCGAACCGGACGCCAATTCCGCCGGCAACGCCCCGGTGCTGGAGGCGGTGAGCCGCGCGGCGGGCCAGGCGGTCAACATCGTCTCGGTCGCCCCGCCGGTGTTCGGGGACGACAACCGCAGCGCCCTGCTGTCGGCGATCCTGGCGGTCGATCCCGAGGAGATGCGGGCCCGGCAGACCATCGACTGGCTGCGGGCCACCCTGCCCACGACACCGGCGCTGACCCAGGCCGCCGGCGCGCGGATCGACGTCGGCGGCCCGACGGCGCTGATCAAAGACTTCGACGACCGGGTCGCCCACACCCAGCTGCTGGTGTTCGTGTTCGTGTCGGTCATCGCATTCCTGATGTTGCTCGTCTCGATCCGGTCGGTGGTGCTGGCCGTCAAGGGTGTGCTGATGACCGTGCTGTCGGTGGCGGCGGCGTACGGCAGCCTGGTCGTGGTGTTCCAGTGGGGCTGGCTGGAGTCGCTGGGTTTCGAACCGATCGCCTCGATCGACAGCACGATCCCGCCCCTGGTGCTGGCCATGACGTTCGGCCTGTCGATGGACTACGAGATCTTCCTGCTGACCCGGATCCGCGAGCGCTTCCTACAGACCGGGGATACCCGCGACGCGGTGGCCTACGGGGTGGCGACCAGTGCGCGCACCATCACCAGCGCCGCACTGATCATGATCGCGGTCTTCGTCGGTTTCGCCTTCGCCGGCATGCCCCTGGTGGCCCAACTGGGCGTGGCCTGTGCGGTGGCGATCGCCGTCGACGCCACGGTGGTGCGACTGGTCCTGGTGCCGGCCCTGATGGCGGTCTTCGCCCGGTGGAACTGGTGGCTACCGGGCTGGCTGTCCCGCGTGCTGCCATCGGTGGATTTCGAGAAACCCGTGCCCAGGCATGTCGCCGGGGAGGTCGTCGTGATTCCCGACGACATCTCCTCGATCACCCCGCCGGCCAGCGAACTGCGCACCGTCGTCCGCGATGCCGCCCGGCTCAGGGAACTGGCACCGGCGACGGTGAGCGTGGTCGACCCGCTGGCCTTCAGCGGGTGCGACACCGGCAGCCCTGCCGAGCCGGTCGGGGCGGCGCGGTCGACCGGGATTGCCGGGGTGATGGACCGCGCACGCACGATC
>VERS01000432.1 GCA_018882545.1 Mycobacterium sp. | reverse complement strand
ACCCTCGGCGAAGGGACCGCCGTGAGCATCCCGGTCGTCAGCATCTCGAAGACCGACGGGGCGCGTCTGCGTTCTGCGCCCGGCCCGGCCACCCTCAAACTCGAGGCGTCCACCGCGGCGATCTACACCCGCAACGTCATCGCCCAGACCAAGACCGGGTCGGCGCAGAACGTGGTGATGGTCGGCGGCCATCTCGACAGCGTCGAGGATGGCCCGGGCATCAACGACAACGCCTCCGGGGTGTCCGCGCTGCTGGAGACCGCCATCCAGCTCGGCAGCGAGCCGGTGGTGACCAACGCGGTGCGGTTCGCCTTCTGGGGCGCCGAAGAGATCGGCATCATCGGCTCCCGCAAGTACGTGGCCGGTCTGGACGCTGAACAACTCAAAGACATCGCGCTGTACCTCAACTTCGACATGATCGGCTCACCGAACCCCGGCTATTTCACCCACGACGGTGACCAGTCCACCGCACCGGGCCGTGACCAGCCCCCGCCCTTGATCCCCGAGGGTGCCGCCGGTATCGAGCGGACCCTGGTGGGGTATCTGGAGTCCTCGGGCAAGACCGCAGAGGACACTCCCTTCGACAACCGTTCGGACTACACCTGGTTCACCCTGGCCGGCGTCCCGTCGGGGGGCCTGTTCTCCGGCGCGGAGGAGGACAAGAGCCCGCAGCAGGCGCAATTGTGGGGCGGCACGGCCAACGCCCCGTTCGACCCGGATTACCACAAGGGCACCGACACCCTCGACAGCGTCAACCGCGAGGCACTCGGCATTCACGGCGGCGGGGTGGCCTATGCGGTGGGCTTCTATGCCACCGACATCGGCGGCCGCAACGGTATTCCCGCCCGGGAGGACCGCACCCGCCACGAGATTCCGGAGCAGTGACCGGTAGATCTACCGCCGCCGCACCACGGCGCCCACCGCGTAGACCACCGCCCCCGCCGCCAGCACTGCGGTCCCGGTGAGCACCGAACCGATCGGCAGGCAGCCCGCCAGCAGCAGACAGCCGGCCAGCCCGATCCCGGGCAGTACGCCGCGGTGCGGCAGGGTCCAGGCCGCAGCGTTGGCGATCGCGTAGTACGCCAGCACGGCAAACGACGAGAATCCGATCGCCGCGCGGATATCGGCCAGTGCGGCCACAACGGCGACGATCACACCGACCGCCACCTCGGCGCGGTGCGGGACCGCGAACCGGGGATGCACCACAGCCAGCGCCGACGGCAGGTGGCCGTCGCGAGCCATCGCCAGGCCTGTGCGCGAGATCCCCAGGATGAGCGACAACAACGCCCCCAGTGCCGCGACCGCCGCGCCGACCCGGACCACCGGTTCCAGCCACGGAACCCCGGCTGCTCGGACGGCATCGGCCAACGGAGCTGTTGCCGAACGCAATTCGGTTCCGAGGATGGCCAGCAGTGCCAGCGCCAATGATGCGTACACCGCCAAGGTGATCGCCAGCGCGATCCGGATCGCGCGGGGAATGGTCCGCGCCGGATCGCGGACCTCCTCACCCAACGTGGCGATGCGGGCGTAACCGGCGAAGGCGAAGAACAGCAGCCCCGCTGCTTGCAGCACACCGGTGGCGGTGCCGCCGGCAAGGGTGATCCGCGACGGGTCGGCCCGGCCGCTCACCAGGACGGCGGCCAGCACTCCGGCCAGCACCGCCAGCACCACGGCGACGATCAGCCGGGTCGCCAGCGCCGACTTGTGGATGCCCCGGTAGTTGACCGCGGTCAGCCCGGCCACCGCCGCGACGGCCACCGCGTGCGCGTGGTCCGGCCAGGCATAGAGTCCGACGGTCAGCGCCATCGCCGCGCAGGAGGCGGTCTTGCCGACGACGAAACACCACCCGGCCAGATAACCCCAGAACCGGCCCAATCTCTCCCGGCCATACAGGTAGGCGCCGCCCGCGCGCGGGTAGTTCGCCGCCAGGCGTGCCGAGGAGGTGGCATTGCAGTAGGCGACCAGGGCGGCGACGGCCAGTCCGATCATCAGGCCGGAACCCGCGGCGGCCGCGGCCGGACCGAACACCACGAACACCCCGGCGCCGAGCATCGAGCTGAGCCCGATCACCACCGCATCGCGCAGGCCGAGCCGGCGCTGCAGCGCGGTCAACCCCGGCGCTTGTTGGCAACCAAGCCGAGGGTCAGGTAACCCAGGTAGCCGCCGAGACCGGCGAGTGCGAACTTGCGGGTCTTGGGCGCCACCAGACCCACGCCGAGTGCGGTCTCGATGGCACCGTTGAGATAGACGAACCGGCGGGTGTTGGTGGGGAAGGCCTGAGCGGTCATCGTCTCGTAGAGCTGCGGTTTGGCGAAATGGGAGAGCCCGGTGACAGCAAGTGCCACGCCGAGTCCGGGGGTTTTCACCGACATGAGGCTAGACCTTAGGCGATGCGGTAGTCGCTGAGCGGGAATTCGCTGGCCTGCTGGATCGCGGCCCTGCTTGTGGTCGGCCTCAGCAGCGTCGCCTCACCCTGCGGGTTGAAGTAGTACGAGTGGGAACCGGCGCAGTTGCCGGCCACGAACACCGAGTCACTGATCCGCTCGGTCATCTCGTCGAGGAACCGGGAGTTGGCCTCCTCGGTGACCTCGAAGGTGCTGGCCCCGCGCCGCTTGACCTCGCTGAACAGCCGGTCCATCAGCTTCATCTGGTATTCCATGTTGTTGAAGAAGTTCAGCCCGAGGAACGCGTACGGGCCCGCGAGGCTCAGCAGATTCGGGAAGTACGGCATCGAAACCCCTTGGTAAGCCTGGAATCTCGTGTCCCGCCACCACTTACCAAGATTGCGCCCCTCCCGGCCGACGATCTCGATCGCCGGGAAGTTGGCCTCCCACAGATCGAAACCGGTCGCCAGCACCAGGGTGTCGATCGCCGTCTTGGTGCCGTCGTTGGCCACCACGCCGTCGGCCTCGATGCGGTCGATGCCGCTGGTCTGCAGATGAACGTGGGGTTTGGTGAAAGTCCGGTACCACTTGTTGGAGAACGTCGGCCGTTTGCAGCCCAGGTCATAGTCGGGGGTGAGCTTGCGGCGCAACTCCGGGTCGCGAATCTGGGCGAACCGCAACATCTTCGCCAGATCGGTGGCTCCGATGTTGAGCCGCCGGAACGCCGTCTGGCGGTGGTGCAAACCGACGTAGATGAAGAACTCGTAGATCGCGTCGGTGACCGCCCGCACCGCCCGCTGGGTGGCCGGGAAG